>DTSF01000360.1 GCA_012965485.1 Dehalococcoidia bacterium | reverse complement strand
TTTCATTTCCTCCGGTGAGAGAGATTTGTATTGCTCCACCGTCATCATCGAAAGATCTACCCGGGGTTTAAAGTCCAGCTGAAGCTGGCTAGTGCGAGGTGCGGAAAGCTGAGTGTCTTTGGTGTTAGTCACGGGGCGACACTAATTACGGCTCATCAGAACCAGAGAAAAAATCCTTTAAGCAGGATATGCCGAAAAGTAACGCCGGGCCTCCAATGCAATAAAACACAATTCTTGATTCCCCATACATGACTACTAATCCGACTACCGCGAAAGAGACTAATGCCATCACTAAAGCATGTGATTGATTGTTATTCATTTTCTATTTGAACTCTTTAAAGCAACACTTAACTCATTATTCACACCCGGCCCACACCCCACCAGCACCGCGGCTGCGATTGTTGTGATTAGTTGTTTCATTTCTTTTCAGCTTTCAATTCTTCACCCGTCTTGCCGCCGTGTTTGAGGAGGAGATCGGCTATTTCGGGATGTCGTTTGCGCTTGATGGCCTCATCTAGCGGTGTATCGCCACCCCCATCCTTCGCATTCACATCCGCACCTTTGACGATAAGCAGTTCGACGATTTCCTTGTGACTGTTATTAGCCGCTAAATGCAAAGGAGTCGTTGCATTCCTACCACTCTTCACATTCACATCCGTGCCAGCCGCCAAGTGTTGTTTTACAGCTTCAATGTTTCCATCTCTGGCCGCAACGTGTATTGGCGATCTACCACACCCCACCAGCACCGCGGCTGCGATTGTTGTGAGCAGGAGGTGTTTCATTTATAACGCCTAACAAAATTCACAATACCGTTCACTAGTCGCACTGCAGAATCTTCAATGTGTGCATTATGCCCACTCTTTGAAATTACAACCCAAGTCTTATCTGGATTACCTATCTCACGAAAAAAGGATGCACTTTTCTCAGCAGGAGCATACGGGTCGTGTTCACCGTTGATCAGTAGTGTAGGGACAGTAATTGCCTGTGGATCAAGTTGATTCCATTGGGCAATATTATTCCAATCGACCAAAATAGGATCTAAACTGAGACATGCAGAAACATATCCATCAATCACTTCTTGGGGTATGGAATTCGTGATAAAACCGTCTGAAGACCATTCAACAGTATTGGGCTTACGAGGAGGATTAATAGTCGACTTGTCTTTGTTAATGGCACTTACGTCAATTTTATCAAGGTATCTGATTGGATGCCCAAACAGGACTAGCCCTGAAACAAGTTTAGGTTCTTGCTGGACCACAAGGCGGGAAACCAACGAACCTAAGGAATACCCAAACAAGGTCGGTTTCTTGTTCTTAGGATGGCGAGCAGCTATCCATTCTAACATTTTTATAACATCGCTTGATGCTTTGTTTGGGGTAATCCAACCAGAATCATCTCTAGGCGTATTACCAAACCCTCGAAGATCAATTGCATAAGCTCTAAATCCTTTAGCAACAAATGCATCCATTAAAGAGACGTTTTTAGATTCAATTTGAAGATTAAAATTTGGCAATGAGCTGATGGTTCTACCATGTACGAATAAAATAATATCAGATGGGTTGTCGGCTTTTTTCTCATACACGGCAAATGTGTGATCATTGATTTTAACCTTATGAGTAATAAGTAATGTTTTCGGTATCTTCAGCGTGATTGGTTCAGCAAAAA
>DTSF01000359.1 GCA_012965485.1 Dehalococcoidia bacterium | reverse complement strand
AGTCGGCATCAAGTTTGGCGATCAGGATGTAGGTCAACCCAGCGCCTGTATCATTCCTCTCCTGCTGACTGCTCAATGACTAGGCGATGACTTTGAAGGAATATTTCGTTGTGTTGAGTTTTCCATTTGCAAATCGATTCATTTTTAATGGTTCTATGTTCACAGTGGTGGCTTTTCCTTGGGTTATTAACTCCGCCACCACTGTCCCGACTGCTGGAGCAAGTTTGAAACCATGTCCACTAAAACCGGAACAGACGAACAGGCCGTTTATGCCGTCCACAGAGTCAATGATGGGATGTAAATCAGGAGTGGTTGTATAAAGACCGGAATACCCTGTAAATAGTTCGGCGTCCGCAATAGAAGGGATTCTTTTAGTCAAACGGGTCCATACATCGGCGGCGTATGACAGATTATATTTTTGGTTGTAAGAATCTGGATTCGCAGTCTCCTCGTGATTGCCATTCCCAACCAAGGTGAGGTCATGGCCTTCTGGTCGGAAATATATCAAGTTTGCCATATCCCCTCCTCCAGGGTGAGTCGGAATTTTGTTAAGGTTCCTCTTTATTAGGAAAACCTCATGTCTGGTTGGCAAAAGGGGTAGAGAAACATCTATTTTTTTCAAAAGACTGCTTGTCCACGGTCCGGTAGCTATGATCACGGTCTCTGACTCAAAACAAGCTTTTTCGGTGATAACTTGGTGGGATCCTGATTCAGATATTTTGATATCCGTGACTGGTGTTTCGAGGTGTATAGTCGCTCCGTTTGCCCTCGCATGGTTTATGTATGCAAGAGCGGTTGCAGAGGGATCGGCGTGACCGGAATCCTCTTCCCATGCAATGTGTTCTCCTTCAGCTATTTTGAAAACCGGGGCAAGCTCTGTAGCTTCTTTGTGATCGATTTCTCTTGTGGAGATGCCAACGGCTTGTTGCATGGAAATGTTTTCACGAAATGCCTGAGCTGCTTTTGAGGGCGCAAAAACCATATACCCTGTTTTTACAAAACCAACATCTCCTCCCACTATGTCAGAAAAGTTTGTAAACACTTTTAGGCTTTCGTGAGCCAAGGAAGCATTCACTTTGGTGGAGTAATGCATTCTTATGGCACCGGAGGATCTTCCCGTAGAACCTGCTCCAATTGTTGATTTTTCCAGAAGGATCGTATTGGTGACCCCACTGGTGGCGAGATTTGAAATTATGCTCGCTCCCATGACCCCACCACCAATAATTATTGCGTCACATGTTTCCGTCATTATTCAATCCTCTCCATGTGGACCCTGATAGGTGAAGATATATAGTAATCTAAACGCGCAGTTTCTCCCGTTACCATAAATTGTTTCACATCATTCGGGGTCACGGAAAACTTGAAACGAGTGGTCAAAGCTTGGGTTCGATGAGTGGGACTGCCTGACCGGTGCGTGCGGATTCGTAGGCCGCCAGTACGATTGCGAGGTCACGGATTGCTTCGTGACCGGACATGACCGGCTCCCGATCGTCTTGGATCGCTTTTCGGAACTCCGAGACCATTTGCCTCACGCCTCTCCGGGGGGCTGGGACCTGGACGGTTCTGCGCTCTTGGAGGTTCTCAATTGACAGTTCAGTGCCGTTGGGAGCGAAGCTGAGCTTGCCTTTGGTCCCTGTCAGATGCACCATGGGTGGGTTTTCGCGTACAGGCGTGGAGCGGGAGAAGTTGATGGTCGCAGGCACACCCTCTGGCAGCCTGGCAGTCATGACCATGCTGTCTTCTCCCTCGACATCAGTGAAGAGCTGGGGAGGTTGGATGGCGTGGACCGATTCTGGGAAACCGCCGAGATTCAACATTATGTCAACAAAGTGGATGCCCCCGTCGATAAATACCCCGCCGCCATTCATTTCGGCGCTTCTGCGCCACCCCTGCGGTTCGTGGTATCCCTGGGCAGAGATGTCGAGTTGGCGAAGCTCGCCGAACGAATCTCCAATAGGCCCCTGATCCATTATTTCGCGTGCCTTATTCACGGTCGAAAGAAATCGGTAGTTCTCGGCTATCATTAGCTTGACGCCAGCATCACGGGCGGCTGCAACGATCGTCTGTGCCTCTCGGACACTCCTGGCAATGGGTTTTTCCATGAGAATGTGCTTGCCGTATTGCGCCGCCAACTCCACATTGTCGAGGTGAATATGGTGGGGAGTGAAGAAGTAGAGCGACTGGATACGCGGGTCGGCGACGGCTTCCTCGTAATCTCCGAAGAACCCTGCGCCGCCAAATTCCTGGGAGTACCGGCGGGCTTTTTTGATGTCACGGCTAGCGAAATAGAATTCAAACTGGTCGGTCATGTCGTGTATGTCATGCAAAACGTTCCGGGCATACCCCCCGCATCCGATTATACAAATTGACAGTTTCATCATCATCTCGCTCTGTTTGTAGACCTACTGCGTGTCTTGTCAATTGTACATAAATACTTTATCGAAAAAATGTATGTTCGTATTCGGTTAAACCTAAGAAAGGGCACTATGAGTACTTATTTTTTCATGGAAAGCTATCGGGACAATCAATATTTTCAGTTAATTAAATCGGGACTATGGTTGTAAACTACTAAGTGTTGGGGTTTCTTAGAAACCATGGCTTTTGCTGTGATGAATTAAAGGTGCTTCTATTGATTAACGAGTGTGTCTTCAACGCTGACTGCAACTTTCCTTCGCGGCTTTTTGGTTATATAGTTCTTAAAAAGAGTCATTGATCTAATTGAAGGTAAGCCCAATATTTTACTTCCTGTGTGCGGTTATCTTGGTTAGGCAGATATTGGATTTAACGGATCAACAAGAGAATTCTTGGCTGGTAGTGGAAAAAAGAAACAAGAGAATCGCTCACCTTTGAGTGCTTAAATAATGAGGACGGTAGTGCGTGCTATTTGTATCGATATTAACTTCTGATAGATCAAGAGACCCCGAATTGTGGGCTACAGTATGGAATGGTCAAGCGCCACCTTCAATAAATCTGATAGGTGCATACAACCTTGGTAACGACAAGCGTGTGTTTATATGGGAAGGGGAATCCCAAGCAGATATGCAGTTCATGGATAGGTTCAACGAAATAGGTATTTTGGAAACCAATCCCGCATTTGATCGCACAGCTGGCTGGAGGGACGCATTTGAAAAAAACATAGATGCGTTTTCTGAACGGCTATTGAACCGAAGACCTCAGGAAACTAGCATGCCGTCTAAGGCTCAATCGAAAGCTGGAATAGATTTGCGGATCCGGGGAATGAATGCTCCAAATCGTTACGCTGCCAGATTAGAGGCGAGGTCATGGTCAAAGGAACAGGAGTCAGATACGACCTGAGGATACAACGACCTTTCCATAAGAGAATGGGGGTTTGAGCCCCTTCCTGGGCACCACCTTTTCTCACCCCTAGCCTGTCGGGTCTGCTGACATTTTTTGGGGAACCTCTTCCCACCGCAATTAATTACTACTCTTTAACTGGTATTTCTTTGAAAAAACCAATAAACAGGTATCATTGCCTATAACAAGATCGGAAAGGAATCCGATATCCATGATTCAGAAAGAAATGAGGAAAAAGGAATCAATAAATGACACAACGTAAGGCGCAACATCCGACCAACCGGGGTAAACCAAACTACGGGTTTGCTGGATTAGTCTCATTTCTAAGAACACCGGTCTGTCATGATCTTGACCAGTTGGACGCGGATATCGCCGTGATGGGCGCGCCAACGGATGAAGGCTCTCCATTCATGCCCGGTTCACGATTCGGGTCACGCTCGATAAGGGAGCAATCTCTACGATTCGGGGCTAATGGCGTTGGCTACTTTGACCACGACACCAACAAAGTGTTCCTAGAATATGAGCTTGATAACAATCGAATTGTAGATGTGGGTGACGCGAATGTCATTCCCACTGATGTTGAAGGTACTTTCGAGAATATTACTAACCTGACTCGGATGGTGTTGGATAAAGGCGCGATGCCAGTGGTGCTAGGAGGCGACCATGCTATTACCTTTCCAGTTGTCCGAGCATACAATGAGCCTCTCCATGTCGTCCACTTCGACGCCCATATCGACTATAGACCCTTCGTTCACGGCTTCGAATACACTAATTCCCATGCTTTCCGTCACATCCACCAGATGGACCATGTTGAGAGCCTTACACAGGTTGGAATCCGTAGTATCCGCAACAACAAGGCTTGGATTGACGACTCTATCAACGATGGTAACCGTGTCATAGGAATGAAGGAGTTTAAAGAGATGGGTCCGAATGGCATGACCGAACTGGTTCCGAAGGATGCCCCAATCTACGTGAGTATCGACATCGATGTACTGGACCTGCCGTTGGTTCCGGGATGTGTGTCTGCGGAACCCAACGGCATGTCATACGCTGATCTTCGAGACTCACTGGCAACGTTGGCGAGACACGCCGAGATCATCGGATTCGACCTGGTTGAGGTCAACCCGCAGCTGGATGTGGGAACAGGTATAACCTCATACATGGGCGCCCACACCATTCTGGAATTTCTGGGGCAGATTTGCGATCAGCCCAGGTGGATCGCTAAGCGGGGAAACTAGGAATAACCGCCCATAATTTTTCCATAAATTCTAGCGAATGAAGCCGCCTATAACGATCATGGGGCCTTATAGGATCTGATTTTGCAACTGCCGAAGTTTATAGAGCCAAAGTAGAAACTAGCTCCTACCCCTACAAAACCTCTATTCCGCGTTTCGAATTCGCACGCTGCCTCCAAAAGCCGCTCCAGTAATACTTCTAAAGCTATATCAGGAAGATTTAATGGACAAATATTCACAATTCGTATCAAGATTTTTGAGTGTGTAGTGACCAGATTCATTTAACATCTCGATCCCATCAGAAAATTTGCTCAGATGAATTATCTGACCACTGGACAAAACCTTGCACCCGTGACATTCCTTCTGGGTACCCCATTTAGCTACCTCCAAACAGTACGATTTCTCTTCGCACCGTGCGCTGGATTGGTTGATATTTCCAGTAACATTTAAAAAACGAATGGTGATAGAGTTGCGAGGTACCACATATTGGAAATGTTATGCGAAGCGAGCTGTTTTGGATAAAAAGAAAAACTTGGTATTTATTTGCTCGGACCAGCAACGTACTGACACGATGCAGTGTTATGGAAATGATTGGGTAAAGGCACCAAATCTGAACTTTTTGGCCACCCAGTCCTACGTTTTTGAAAACTCTTATGTAACCCAGGCAGTATGTACACCTGCGCGAGCTACTATGATGACTGGTTTGTACCCCCATTCGGCTGGAGTGATTAGGAACAATACTCCAGGCCGATCAGGCAGTACCTTGTCACCACATACTAAATGCTTATCTGAAATGGTACCTGATGATTATGTGACTGCATATTTTGGGAAATGGCACTTGGGAGATGATTTAAATCGACAACACGGATTCGATCATTGGGTCAGTGTTGAGGACGCGCGGGATGAATTAGATAAGCCAATTAGTTATAAAAGGGAAGATAGGTCACTCAAGTCGGATTACTTTCAATATCTGGAAAACTTCGGATATGAGCCTGAGGGTTTTTACGAAGGCCATACATCCTTTACACCGGAACAAAGATCCCAACTGCCAGCGCAACATTCCATGTCGAATTTTTTAGGTGATAAAGCCTATGCATTTTTACAAAATCACTCAGGGAGCGATCGGCCTTTCATACTTTATGTGATGATGTTTGAACCACATCCGCCCTACAACGGTCCCTACAACGATATGTACGATCCCTCATTAATTCCCGATGGCGAAGTTTTTTTAGAAAAACCAGATGACAAAAGCGCTTTATTCAATAGGGCTAGGTCTGATTACTATCTTAGCGGCAGTGAACATGATTTGAATACAGCAGACGACTGGAGGAGATTAAGGGCTAGGTATTATGGGAATGTAACCTTATTAGATGAGGGGGTCGGTAAGGTATTACAAGGTCTGACAGATTTCGGGTTTGAAGATGACACCGCGGTGATTTTCACAAGTGATCACGGGGATAGTTTGGGCGACCGGGGAATGCTTAATAAACGATCATTTTATGAAGAGGTATCTAGGGTACCGATGCTTATGAAGGTCCCTTGGTTAAATATAGATCAAGTAAAGATAGGCGGAAATTTTGGTCATGTAGATATCGTTCCGACCTTGTTGGACATCTTAGGAATTGAAATTCCTGACCATCTGCAAGGTAGTACTGTTTTAGGAGATATTTTGAAAGGATCTGACCTCCATGCTAAAGATGTGTTTATGCAGTGGCACGGTGGGTTACCAACGGT
>DTSF01000358.1 GCA_012965485.1 Dehalococcoidia bacterium | reverse complement strand
CGGCAGTATACACGGCTCCCGATTGGGTTATGTTGGGAAGAATGTTTTCCTGTACGCGCATCCAGATATTATCGTTAATCCTACGAGAAATCGTACAGTAAATAGAAAGATCATTTTCGAAATAGTCGACGTCACCAAGCACCCCCCAAGCTTCATAAAATTGGGGCCCATTGACCAGCGTATGCAGGAACATTGAGTGCACCGGATCAACTCCATTCTCGGTTACCTGTAGCCAGTTACATGGAAAGGAGCACGTGTACGGCACCATTTCGGTATCTGGAATCTCAAATGTGTCATAGATCGGAAAGTCCGGCACACTCTCCGGCGGGCCGAAGTAAGCAAAAATAATACCCCTATATTCAGCTGCAGGATAAGCACCTTGACGGACCTTGCCATATACGGGGCTGGTTTTCGATTCAGCACCAGCATCCAGTAAGGTACCATCGACACTCCATTTCCAGCCATGGTAGCAACAACGAATTCCGTCGTCTTCGATGCGGCCAAATTTTAGGGACGCACCTCGGTGAGCACAGTGCCGGTGCACCAAGCCTACTTGCTTTTTGCCAGTCCGAAATAGCACCAAGTCTTCTCCCAGTATCCGAATTTCTAGCGGCAATTCCCCCAACTCTTTTGACAGGGCAATACCATGCCAGTACTGACGCAAATATTCTCCACATGGTGTTTTTGGTCCGACATGTGTCAGTTCGGCATCTTCGGCGGGCCGATCCCGTTCTGAATAACCTGTGTAATTTTTGAATTGGTTAGTGAATACAGCCATAACTAGATACCCCTGCCCCCGACACGAAATACTCAGATTCAGTCGAAGCTTGTCGTTTTCCTAACTCAGCTAGTCTATAGATCTCAGTCAAACCACCTCCAGATAGGGCTCCCAGAGATCAATATTTACACCAAAATCCGCCTCCTTCATCTCGCCCCAGATCTCTTTGGCAGTGAAATAGACACTGTAGAGATGTTCTCCAATTCTATTACCCAAAGCATGCTGATCGGGGAAAACATGAGCACCGTGATACTCCTGAACCACACCTTGCTTACCCCTAACATATCGTGGCAGGCGTGTATGGCCCGTCCGGTTGATATTCACAGCCAAAACCACATCACCAATCTCAAATTGAGGAGGCCGTTTAACATTCATCAGAACTGGATCGCCTTCGTAGATGTATCTCTCAACCTCATTAATCTGTAAAGGCAAACATTCATTGAACGTCGTATTAGTATCTATAGCACCGCACTCCAATTCCTTATTGGTAATCAAACCTTTTTCAACTATTAGTCTCTCGAGACTACTCAACCAATTCTCATAGTAAGCATTTCGCAGATAATCCGCCGGATGCTGATTCTCAATAGCATACCTAGATTCATCAAGATTCCACTTATCGAGAAATTCAAGGGCAACAGTCAACGCAAATACGCGCGCCTCCCATTCAGCCTGGAACACAGGCTCCTCGCATTCGCGATTCGATAATATCGGACCGAAACCATGCATTCCACCTAAGTCGTGCCACCCGTTCATATGTCTCCTGTATGGCCTACTTTATCCATTTATCATACAAAATTTCATATTAGATCATTAGTCAAGAGCATCCCACTACAGGGAATATCACAAAACTTTGTACAATTGGATGATAGCCACTTTTAGATTTCTTGGCGGTTCGTGTAATGT
>DTSF01000357.1 GCA_012965485.1 Dehalococcoidia bacterium | reverse complement strand
ACCAATGATATGGGGATGCGGGGATGCCACACTCGTAGGGAGTGTTTTTTATATCGGAATGCCGTTTAGGAGCCAACACCCTAGACGCTATAAACATCAATAGCACAGCCAAAGTTCCCACTAAGGCAACTACTAGTACCGCTGTCCAATTAGTTACATATGATTCAGTCACAAGACCACTCGAAGAAATTCTGTAATAACAGGGGCTTAAAACAAACCAATTTTAGCATATTCATATATGTGTCCCTAGTAAATTTTATTCATTTGAGGTACGAAAATATTTCAATAAAATTAGACTGGCTCGGATGTGCTACTTTTCGTTTACTTATAGATGATCTGACAATTTTCCTAGATACCTATATTGACAGAGTTTCGGCGGCTCCAAATGTCGGTATATCAACAGCAGAAATAAATAAGGCAGACTTTATTTTCATAGGGCACAGCCATTACGATCATATCGGCGGGGCGGATGTAATTGCCAAAAATACAGGGGCAGAAGTCATTGGTTCGAATGAAAGTGCCCGAATACTAATCGAGGCAGGAGTTCCTAGAAAGCAACTTCGAAGAGCTCAGGGGGGTGAAAGGTACCGCCTTATCGATTCTGTCACCGTCAGAGTTTATCCAAGCTTGCATTCCTATATATGGATCCCAAACACATTTCGACCTAAAACCGATGAAAGTCAAACAGGACACCTGAATCTCACTGAAAATGAACGTTGGGGACCCCGAAAGCCAGATCCCTTGCCTAGCGGAACAGATCCAAATCTAATCAAAGAGATTGAAAAGCATGGGAAAGAAACTCTGGGTTCTAACGATATAGGTGGAGCACTATGTTTCTTATTTGAAACTCCGCAGGGATCTATTTTTTTTCAAGATACTTCTGGATGCTGGACAGGAGTGGTATCTGATCTAAGGGCAGATGCTGCTATCTTAGCAATGGCAGGCCGTCCCAACATTGATGGTGAGCCTATTCAAGGTTCCCTTACTGACTATATTGGCCTGATGGCAAGCATGTTAAAACCCAAAGAAATCATATTAGGTCACCATGATGACTGGATGCCACCTAGAACAAAGGATGATTCAAACCCAAAATCCCTCAAACCTGTGATTGACAGAATAAATCTTGTGCGACCTGGAACTATATTCCATCAACCAGAATACCTAGGCGAAACAGAGCTTCTAAAATAAAGATATGTCATATTGGCTATAAAACCAAAAGAGGTGTTCACCCAAATTGGTAGGCCAAGCATCAGTCCTTTGACTCTACCCAGCGACCTTGATTCTGAAGGTGGGCCAGATTAATTCGACGAGGTCCTGCAAGATAGAGGATACAAACTCCTTGTACTCCATAGGGAGTTTTATCTCCTCGTTTAACTAACCCTGCTCGTGGATCGAATGGCTGAACTGATGTTTATACAAGATCAATTAACTGGGCCTAGTTTAAAGAGGCTCTGCCATTACTAAATTACTCCGAATTTAGCTCTAGGGGTAAAGCCATGTTCCTACTGGAAAATAATTTAAGGACTTGAAATTTAGTATGAGCCTCTGAACTATGGGGCATTCAGATTTCTAATGATATTTTATTAACCGATCAAAAATACTTGTTTTTTATTTCATGAAATTTTAGACTTATATTATGTTGATTTTGATCTTCTAATTTGTGCAAATTCCCATACCGGCGAGGTGTAAGACAATATAATTGAATAAGCCCGAGTCGGGACTAATACCTGGGCCCACCATAGGTGAACAAAATGAAGAAAATTCATCAACCCATGCCGCTCCTAAATACGTAACTTCACCAAGTAATCTCAACCTTGATTCCGATTCTCATGCGGAAAAGTTTTTAAAAGAAATACCGAACCCGAAGGGTATTCCGAGAAAATTACACACTTTTGATGCATTCCATTCACGTAATTACAGGTTTTTATGGCTTGCTACAGCTATCTTCAGCAGCGGGTTTTGGCTCCAACAAGTTGTAGTTGGATGGCTTGCATATGAAATAACCGGGTCCCCGTTAATGACAAGTATGGCCCTTGGGCTTGATGCACTGCCAATTTTAGTGGGAGCTCCGTTTGGGGGTTTAATAAGCGATAAATTCGATAAAAAAATACTCCTTTCCATTATTTATTTATACCAAGCAGTGTTGATGGTAGGCTACACAGTCGTTATTGCCATGGGATATGCCAACATTTGGAACTTATTCATTTTCGTATTTCTTGTGGGGATTTCATGGGTGATAAATGATCCAGCTAGAATGTCACTACTTGCTGTGATTGTTCCCAGGAAAAGCCTAATAAATGCTTTCGCATTAAATTCTATGGCTTTCAGTGTGATGAGATTAATTATTCCCGCGGCAGGCGGATTTTCTCTTGCGATCTTCGGTCCAGCCCCATTATTTGTTATTGAAGGCATTCTCATGGTTTCAGCTGCTGCCACCATTATGATGATTCAACTCGATAAAGACTCTTCCTTTGATAATTCCGATAGATCTGCAAAACAATTATTAGCAGATTTGAAGTCTGGAATAAATTACGTGATTAACCAGAAAACCGTAATCGGCCTAACTTGCATGACGGTAATTATGGTCATCATGGTGATGCCGTTTGTACATGGTTTAATGCCAGTCTATGCTGCTGAAGTTTTTGAAGTTGGGCCACAAGGGTTGGGATTACTTCTGTCTGCGGCTGGACTTGGGTCACTTATAGGATCGGTAATTCTCGCCTCATTTACCCAAATTACTCGACCCGGAAAAATTCTTTTCGTATTGCTCGGATTTCTCGGCGCTTTAATGGCAACACTAGCGATAACTAATGTTTACTCAGTGGCTATGATACTTGTAATGCTTCTGTCTGGTTCTATGATGTCTTATTTTTCTATTTCTGGAGCCACCGTTCAAGGTATTCTCCCGGATCAATACAGAGGCCGGGTAACCGGAATATATATGATGGCTTGGGGCTTAATCCCAGTCGGAAGTCTACTTGCCGGTTCAATAGCAAATGTGGTGGGGCCCCAATTATCAACACTTATTGGATCAAGCCTGATTTTTGTTAGTTTGATTGCGGCGACATATTGTTTCAAGGGTGTTTGGAAATTCCATTTGGAGGAAGACTTAGTAGGATAAATATTTCCAACCCGGCTCTCGAAGCCAAATTCTGATGTATCATGACGCCTGCTACGAAAGAGATAATTACAAATCTAAAGCAGGAGAGAATAGATGGTTACTGACTTAGCCTCTAACGCCACCTTCACTAAAAGTGAAGCGGTGTCCACTAACGGTATGGTGGCAACTAAAGACCAATTATCCACCCAAGCAGGGTTAGGTATGCTCAAAATGGGTGGCAACGCTATCGATGCAGGTGTAGCTGCTTGTTTGGCTGTAGGTGTAGTAGAACCTGAATCAAGCGGTATCGGTGGCGGTGGCTATATGACATTTCAGGTTGGTGACGAAGGTGGTGTCATCGGGTTTCCTATGAAGGGACCATTATCTGGTAAACCTGATTTGTACGAGCTGACTGGTGAAGCATCCGTAGGAAGTTTTGGTTGGGCGGGCGTCAAAAATGACGAAAACATTCACGGGTACAAATCGATTGCAGTACCTGGATGTGTTGCTGGTTTAGTCGAAGCTCATTCTCGATTTGGAAAATTGCCTTTATCAGAAGTTGTGGCACCCGCCATCAAAATAGCCCGTGATGGATTTCATCCCGAATGGTTCACCTTATATAAATTTGGAAGTCTTTCAAGCATGCTTCTCCGATACCCAGAATTAGGCAACACATTTATGCCATCGGGGTCGCTGCCCTACGGTGGGATCGACGGTCCATACGTCTTAAAACAGCCAAATTTAGCAAATGCCCTTGAAGCAATCAGTAAAGGAGGAGTTGATGCCTTTTATCGGGGGGAACTGACGGAAGTTTTGGTTGAAGATATACAAAAAAATGGTGGATTCCTGACAATGGAAGATTTCGATCAGTACAAGCCATTCTATTGGAACAAAGGCTTAGAACTCAATTATCACGGCAAAACCGTGAGAGTCCCAAGATATGCTTCCGCCGGTATCACCAGCGCTATGACCTTGAAGATCCTAGACGGGTTTGATATTCCTAGTTTAGGCCATAACTCAGTCGACATGTTGCATCTGTACATCAGTGCCGCCAGAATGGCATACGCCGATAGGTTTGAATATGTGGCAGACCCCGAATACGCAGATGTCCCATGGAACGGTTTAGTTTCTGATAAATACAGCCAGAAAAGACAGAAGGAAATAGGAGACCATGTCCCTGAATCTTTCCTTCCGGGAAATCCATGGATTGAAGAAGGTAGAGAACCAAAATTCGTCTTAGAGAGTAGCAAGCCACGCCCTGACAACGGAACAACTCACCTGGCGGTAATTGACGGTGATGGCAATGCTGTTTCTATTACCAACACGATAATGTCAGGGTTTGGGTCCGGAATAATTCCCAAAGGAACTGGAATTGTTATGAATAACGGGATGATGTGGTATGACCCTACACCAAACCGGGTTAACTCTATCGCCCCGGGAAAATACCCATTAAACAATATGACCCCGGCTTTGGTGTTAGGAAAAGATGGCGTGGAAATTGCCATTGGAGCCTCCGGCGGGAGAAGAATAACAAATTGTGTCACATCGTTAATAGTGAAAATAGTTGATTTCAACATGAATCCCCAAACCGCAATTGATGCTCCCAGAGTGGATTGCAGCTCTCCAACAACTGATGTGGGCCCAGAACTCGACCCAAATACTGTTGCCGGCTTAAAGGCAAAGGGTCACAGCATTAGGGTTCTCGGTGACGGATTCACTCAAACCGGGTTTGCAAAATTCGCGAGCCCTGTGGCTATTACCAAGAATGGAGGTGAATTTAGAGGAGGTGTCGACACATTCCACGCAGCCCACGCTCAGGGTCTATAAGACAATCAAAAAATTTAAAGGGCTGACTTCAATCCTTCAACATCGATATTGCTAGATATGAGATTCTTAAATCTAGCTAATTTATCTTTGTGATCAAATTCCGAGTGTTCCTGAAGTGTCCCTATTTTATCCATTGTTTCAAGGGTGTCCGAGTTAACAATGATAATAGAAACCTCTTCCTCATTAGCTTCATATTTAACGTACTCGATCGGCTCAAGGCCGCCAGTCATTATGAAACATTCCATATCGGTGTCTAAAGCAGACATTTGAACATCGGGTCTATCTCCCCGAACCACCACAGCTTTCTTGTCCTGCCGGCTGAATGTGTATTGTCCTGGATCCATTCCAAAACCGCCGACCATGAAGCTTTCTACCAAATCTTCTCCGTATTCCTCACCAGCAACAAATGTGCCCTCCAGATTCTCACAAATCTGTCTTACAGTTAGGCTTAACAAAGTCCTATTCTCAGGTATCAACCCCAAAACGTTGATTCCAGATTTTTCCAACCTAGGTATTACTATCTCGTAGGCCTCAGTTCCCTTGTACCTAGTCAAAAAATTTAGCACTGTCCCAATTAGATCCTGACCAAAAGAGATGCCGAATGGAATGGATCCAATCGCCTCGTCGTATTTAGTCACATGTATGACTTTTGCCCCAATGTTTTTAACAAGGTCAGTATGTTCATCTCTGGACAAAGTATTTGATGCTTCCACCAAAAGAGTATCAACATCCTTAGCCACAGACTTAATCTCTGCACCAACAGTCGATACATCAAAAGATTGCCCAGATAATTTACTGAAATTTGAACCTAATACAGAAGAGTAACTATCTAGGTCTTCTTTATCTTGTTCTGAGAAAATGGCTTTGGAAACAGAGACCTTGTGGCCCATATCCATTAGGAGACTAGCTAATGAGGCACAAAAAGAAGTTTTACCTGCTCTGTCAGTATCTGAAACGACGTAAAGGATGCCCATTTGACGCACCTACCATAGGTTGAAACCAATCAACCTGTTTAGCAATTGTTGAATGCGTAGCTGGAAATTATTACCGTCTAGTTCGACGCCTTCGAAGCCTGCGGATGCTTCGCTGCTGGTCAAGCCGAGACTGCTCGCCTTTAGAACGGAAGAATCTTCTGTTCCTCAACTCTCTTAGAATACCCGACCTTTGCATCTGGGTCTGGAACCTCTTGAGAAGTACTTCAGCCTCCTCGCCTTCGCGAAGGGTAACGTATGCCAAGCTTTTTCTCCTAGTCTCTAATTTTCAGCCAAATAAAAATGCGTGCCATTCGGCAACGCAGGTGCAAATTGTAACACACAGAACATTCTCGTTTGGCACAGAAGCCCAATAACCAACAGATTGATGTTGCTACAAACCTCACAAAAGACCTACCGG
>DTSF01000356.1:659-1691 GCA_012965485.1 Dehalococcoidia bacterium | reverse complement strand
AAGTAAGTTTCTCTGATTTGTCTAATATACATAGACCTTTCCCGGAGTTAGTTTTTGATAGATAAAACTCCGCTGAAATAGTAGGCATCCAGACAATATTTGTACCTAATTGAGCCGCCGTTTCCACTGCTTCTGGATTAACTCCCCCTACAGGTGAATTTAATGAAATTGATCCATATATTTCGAGTCCTGGATATATTTGAGATAAGAGGTAGGTCAAAGGGGACGTGAGGTAATTGTGTGATTTTAATGCGAATCCACCCATTCCAACTTCGTAGGCTGTTCTGGTTGTGTCCAAGGCATCCATTCGCCTTTTGGGGATGTCGGGGGCAGCGTGTACGTGAAGATCGATAGATCCTTTCAACAGAGATTCAATTTCGTCGTTCACAACTTCCTCCGATTGCTAATTACAATCTATTTATCAGATCGGGCAATTCTCTCATGTTGCGGAAAACTATGGTTTCGGATTTTCCAATTGCTGAATTAGTTTTTTTTGAGCAGAATGCTAGCGGGGTCATTCCAGCACTATAGGCCGCTTCTACACCAGCCGTTGAGTCTTCTATCACCAAAGTATTTGAAGGGGTAGCACTCATTTCCATTGCTGCGTGTAGAAAAAGGTCTGGGGCTGGTTTTCCGAATTTTACGTCGTCCGCACTGTATACGTGCTTACCAAATCTCTCCAGCAAACCCGTGATAGATAAGGTTCTATTTATCTTTAGGTGCGGCCCGCTAGATGCCACACATATTGGGTAAGATATGTTGTCCAAGGCGAATTGGATACCTTCGATCGGGTTCAAGTTTTTTTCAAACTGGACGAACAATTTTTTCATGTAGGTCTCATGTAGGTTATGAGGAGGTTCTGTTCCCAATCGTTTTTTGATCATATGAAAACAATAATCCCAGGATTTTCCCAGGAATAGATCCATGCATACCTCCGGTGCGATATTTAGTCCAATGGCTTCCAATGACTCGGAAAGCACTGAGTTAGATATGGTTTCACTATCAACAAGTACCCCATCGCAATCAAAAATA
>DTSF01000356.1:0-649 GCA_012965485.1 Dehalococcoidia bacterium | reverse complement strand
GGTGTCATAACTGTTTTCTCATTGGTGTGCTCGCTAGCATTAGACAATTGGCTTGGGTGTAGTTAATGGTTGATATAATGTAAGTTGACATGAAGCGGATCAACTTATAACATTTATTCGAATAAATACTTAAGTTTTAGTATACATCTAATCGGAATATCGAAATATTTTATGCCACATAGAGACTCTGGGGAACAAAGTCCTGCCTCAAACCGGCGCGTGATTCAACTTGGAGTTTCTGTGAATATGGGTGCTCCCAGATCAGGGCGGGGTAGGCCACGAACGAGAAGCACTGAAGGTGCCTACTCTTCACCGGATGGACTCTATGTTATTAGTGTGGCTGCACGGCTGTTAGAAATGCACCCGCAGACCTTGCGTAAATATGAAAGATCCGGGTTGGTAAGGCCTTCAAGAACTGTTGGGATGCTTAGATTATATTCTGAGGAAGATATAGTCAGGCTGAGACTTATCAAACATTTAGTAGGTGACTTAGGTTTGAATTTAGCCGGTGTGGAGCTTTCATTAGGTATGTTTAACCAGATGCTGAAAATGAAATCGGGACTGGATCAGACTGAAAATGGTGAATTGAAAAAATATTTGGAAAATTGTCTAAATGAAATGTTCAAGATATTAAAGACTAGACCTTCTT
>DTSF01000355.1 GCA_012965485.1 Dehalococcoidia bacterium | reverse complement strand
GTTTAAGTCACGTGTACTAATTTTGATTATTACTTCATCAATCTTCGCTTGCTTGCACCTAATGAATCCTGAACCATGGTCATACGGTGTCGGAACATATCTCATTTCGGTTTTTCTGGTTGGTATGTTTATGGGACTAATAACATTAATTGACGGTGGAATAGAGTTAGCTGTTGGTATCCATATTGCCAATAATTTATGGGTACATTTAATAGTCGGGTTGGAAGATTCAGTGATACCAAGTTCCTCTCTCTTCATTACCACAAATCAAAATCTCGACATGATTCCTACTATCATATCCTCAATGAGTCAGTACGCATTGTTAACAATTGTATTTGCCTTTAGATACAAGTGGTTCGATAAACTTAAAAAATATGGCACCTTGTGACCTATTGATAACTCAGTAAATCAAACCTATAGTTCTTCGGATGCTAATTGGATTAATAACGGACACTCATCTACCTGGAAGGGTCAGAACTTTGGATGAATTAGGTGACCTTCCAGGAGAATTTCTTTCTAGTGTAGATTTAATTCTTCATGGAGGAGATTTAACTTCCCCAATGGTTCTTGATTGGTGTCAACAGTTTGCTCCTGTGATTTGTTCAACAGGCAATAATGATCCAATCCCTGATCCTCGAATGAAAGAAGTTCAAGTTCTTGATATAGAGGGCTGGTTAATCGGAATGATTCATAGTTTAGAAGGGCAATTCCGGCCCATCCAGGACCTTCAAGAAATGTTTCCAGAGCCAGTACAGATTATGATTTCTGGGCACACTCACCAAGAACGTCTGGAGTACAGAGACGGAGTGTTGCTAATCAATTCCGGCAGTATCACATTTCCACAACATAAAGAATTGCGGTTGGGGACTGTGGGGACACTCGAGATATATCCCGGCAAGGCAAAGGTAGAAATATTTCCCTTAGGTGAAACCCCTGGAAGTCCGAACCCTGGGGGGACATTGTCAATGGTGATAGAAGACGGTATTGTCACTCATAGCAAAGGTCCGGTCATGCTACCTCAGCATAAACAACAATAAGATTAGACCACTGCATAATCTTCAGGAATAACGGTTCCTTCAGAGTCGATCATAAAAAAATTAACTTTCGGCTTATCTTTTTCTTCCAATGAAACCAGCGCATACGCAAAATCAACCCAACCGGATTCGACTGCCATCCTAATATCAGTGTCTGATGGAAAAGCTGGAGTATGAGTATGCGAGTGATAAAAGCACATTAATTCGAGGCCCTTCTCCTCAGCATTTTTCATAACTTCTAGTTGTTCTTTCGGATCCATTACATATCTAAATGGACTTGGAGTCGAGTTTTTAACCCGATATAAATGAGTTATGTCTTCACCGGTCCCTGCCAGTATTCCACAACATTCATCAGGGTCATGTTCTTTTGCATGATCAATCATTTCTTTGATATGACTTTGCCGTATTCGCTTCAAACTTCGCTCCTACCTTTTTTTGAAGGATATTAACCTTTTAATAATCTGAAAAATTCCACCAGAACCACTTTTTTGCCTTTTTTCAACACATTTAACACAAGTACACGCAGGAGGGTGCTCATAATGCCAATTGGAGCGGCCCATAAATATACTCCTCTTTTTTTCTAATTTTCTATTCTTGGTACAGTCCTCGGCGGACCGGCGTCATAAAAACTGTTCTGTCTCCAAGCCTCATACGCAATTATCGAAACTACGTTTGCGATATTTAAACTCCTATTTCCAGGCTTCATGGGAATCAATAGATGCCTTTCTATTGGAATAGTATCTAAGACAGTAGGTGGAATCCCAGACGATTCCGGTCCAAATATATAGGAGTCATTAGTGCCAAATTCAATCTCGCTGTAATATCTTCGAGCACGAGCAGACGTTGCGTAGAAGACCCGATCAGGATACATCTTCCTATAATCTTCCAAGTTCTCATGCTCGGTAACTACTGTCAAATCAGAATAATCCAAGGCCGCCCTCCTTAATTTAGCCTCAGTTAGTTGAAATCCCAAAGGGTGAATCAAATGTAGCTCCGCACCTACATTGGCACAAAGCCTAATTATGTTACCGGTGTTATAGGGAATTTCGGGTTTGTATAGAACTATATGCACAGCGTTACCAATTGGTTCATAAAATGTCCTTTCCCATCATTTTAGTTCAGAGAGTCTAAACTAAACCAACTATGACAAGTTATATTCAATTGTGGCACAATGAACGCCGCGCACTAAAAACAACAGTCAAATGTTGTGATTGCGAACGAATTTCAGGAGGAAAAAAATGGCGAATTACCTAGACGGTAAAGTTGCGATAGTCACAGGAGCTGGAAGAGGAATCGGTGCAGGGGTAGCGAAACAATTAGCTGCCGAGGGGGCCAAAGTTATTGTTAATGACATAGGCGCCGCCCTAGATGGGGAAGGCACCTCTAGCACGCCAGCTGAACAAGTTGTGGAAGAAATAAAGGCTGCAGGAGGGGACGCAACCCCAAACTACACCGATATATCTACCATGGAAGGCGGCGAAAGCATTGTTAAATCTGCCCTAGATAACTACGACAAGTTAGACATCGTCGTAACAGTGGCTGGAATATTGAGAGATAGAATGATTTTCAACATGACAGAAGAAGAGTGGGACGATGTGATTCGCGTACACTTGAAGGGCACATTTACTGTTTGTAAGTATGCTTCTATTTTGTACCGGCAGCAGAGAAGCGGCCGGATAATAACATTCGCTTCCGAGTCCGGCCTAATTGGAAATACTGGTCAGGGCAACTATGCGGCCGCTAAATCTGGAATTGCGGGTTTCACTAAAGTAGCTGCCAAGGACCTGGGACGCTATGGTGTTACGGCAAATTCTATTTGTCCTCGAGCAAACACTAGAATGACCCAGTCTGTCCCCGATTCGGCTAGACAATTAAGAGCCGATCGGCCCGATGATAGAGAAGTAGCTCCACCAACAACTCAGATGGAAGCGGAGGATGTTGCACCCTTCGTTGCATATTTGTCCTCAGATCAAGCCGCTAGTATCAATGGTCAGACTTTTCTCGTTTATGGCGGAACAATTACCAAACTTTCCTTACCACGGCGAGTGAGAACTATATTTAAACAAGGAAGGTGGGATGTAGAAGAATTGAGAGAGTTAGCTCCTCAACACCTTACACAAGGCTTGGTCAACCCATCCCCGCCACAAGTAGCCAAATAGTGGCAGGAACGATAGGTTTATAGATTATAGAAAGTCAGGAGTAATAGAGATGGAAACCCTTCTAAAAGATAAAGTAGCCTTGGTAACCGGTTCTGGACGTGGAATTGGACGTGGAATTGCACTATTGCTGGCAGAACAGGGAGCTAAAGTGGTCGTTAATGACCTTGGTGGTGCAGTGGACGGAAGCGGAGATTCTGCCACACCCGCCGACGAGGTAGTAAATGAAATTAAAGCAGCTGGAGGCGAAGCCGTAGCAAATTATGATTCTGTTGCGACTATGGATGGTGGAGAGAATATAGTTAAAGCAGCTATAGACAATTTTGGAAAATTAGATATTGTAGTCGCTGTAGCTGGAATACTCAGAGATAGGATGCTGTTCAACATGACAGAGGAAGAATGGGACGCAGTTATTGCTGTTCATCTAAAAGGCACCTTCACTGTAGCCAAAGCAGCTTCCATACTGTTTAGGCAACAGCGCAGCGGGAGAATAATTAACTTTTCTTCCACCTCAGGTTTGTATGGCAACTCAGGTCAAGCTAATTACGGAGCCGCAAAGGATGGTATAGCAGGGTTTACCAGAGCTATCGCACGTGACCTAGGCAGGTATGGTGTTACGGTCAATGCCATATCACCTGGAGCAAATTCGAGAATGACTCAAACGGTGCCTCAATCTGCCAGAGATATCAGAGCTTCAAGCGGGATTCAGGCGAATTCTGCAGTGGCCCCTTTGGAGTTAAACCGAGACCCTGAAGACGTTGCTCCAATGGTGGCCTGGCTAGCATCAGATGAGGCCAAAGATGTGAATGGCCACGTCTTCCATTGTCAAGGTGGTCAGATTTCTTTGATGAGTAATCCGGCCGAAGAACGAACACTAAGAAAAAATGGCAGATGGACCGTTGAAGAAATCGATGCCATGTTCTCTGGAACATTGGGAATGGACATGGCTAACCCTGCCCCACCACAGGCACCAAAGGAATAGTCATATATTAATTTAGGACAAGTACCTGAGAATGGCCGTCATCCGACTAGCAGATCCCAAAAGAGATGCTCCTCAGGTGGCGGCCATTTACTATCCTTACGTAGTAAATACTCCAATAACTTTTGAGACTGACCCTCCTGACGGCACTAAAATGTATGGGCGAATGAAACATGTCTCCCAAACATACCCTTGGCTAGTTTGCGAACATGAAAACGAATTAATGGGCTACTCTTATGGAAGTAAATTCCGAGACAGAAGTGCCTATGACTGGATAGTAGAAACAACCTTGTATGTCAGAGAAGCAGCTCACGGTTTAGGAATCGGGAAAGCTCTTTATGCATCATTATTGGAATGCTTGAAATTACAAGGTTTCACTTCAGCATTCGGAGTTATTGCATTACCAAACAACCCGAGTGTGTCGCTTCACGAACATTTTGGTTTTACCAAAGATTACTTGATGGTTGATGCAGGTTATAGAGACGGACGTTGGTATGACGTTGGATTTTGGAGACTTAATTTTAGTAAGGCAATAGAAGATAAATTGGCTTTATATTCAATTCATGAAGTAAAAGAAACCGCAAATTTTTCGAAAGCATTGACCTATGGTGCACAATTCTTGACACTCACTTGAGTGTTATTTTGGCACGGATTTAATTTTAATAGTTTCAATTACATCGCCTGGTAGATTGGCAGTTTCAGGATCCCGAGGAAATATGCTTCCTAGAACATTCATCCCTTCTATTACTCTTCCAAAGACTGTATGACAAGAACCTTTGTTACAGTCCTTTATAGTCCCATCCGAATTCAACCCATCCAAGAATGGTGCCTCTCTATATGTGATGAAAAATTGACTTCCGTTGGTACCATGACCATCCGGTCGAAGGCCCGAATTTGCCATAGAAACCACCCCTGCCGAATCGTGTCTCGCATCAGGATGAAATTCGTTATCAATATGATACCCAGGACCACCACGACCTGTACCCGAAGGATCACCTCCCTGAGCCATAAAATCAGGAATTACTCTATGGAAAGTGACCCAGTCATAATAGCCGTGATTTGAAAGAAAAATGAAATTATTGACAGTCACTGGTGCTTCATCTTCCAAAAGATCAATCTTTATTTCACCTCCCCCATATATTTTTATGGTGGCGGAATAGTCCTGTTGCAAATCCAACATCATTTCAGGTCCCTCTGGCAAATCCCAAACCATCGGCTCAGGAGAAGATGGTAAATCTGGCTTAGTTAACTCAACCGGTTTTCCAAAATCCCATGATGACATTTCAATATCAACCTTAACCGTTACCTCTTGTCCGTCAGGGCCTTTAACTTTAGGACCCCCTATAGCCAAGCCATTAATTAAAAACCTCCCTATTTGTGAGCTATCAGACTCAACCCACATATCTAATTTCAAAATGCCTGTGGAGTCTCCCAATACTGGCAGCAACTCACCTAACCTTTTTGAGTCAAGTTCCCAGCTAACATGTTGTGAGGAAACCCCGCCGGATTTTTCAGTACCAACAAGGGTTCCTTCAACGAAATTCTTCTTTAGAAATTCAATTATCGATATGGGATTTACAGGGGTTTGGTCTTCTGGGAACTGTATCCAATATTTGGTATCAGGATATTTGGCAAAAGTCTCTTGATCAAAGACGATCATTTCGATCATCTGGATTTGATTATTATCTTCAAAAGAGGTAACTCCTTTGTAGTTACGAGAATTTTGAACATCTCCCTCCATTAGCAATGGCATCTCTTCCAAGTAATCATCAAATGAAATCGTCATATTCATTTTCAAAGTTGAATGGTGTGAATACCCACTATCTAAGGCCTCTCCCAGACGGGAAATAATATCAACCACTGATTCTGAATCCCCCTCCGTAGAACTGACGTTATTATTTTGGGTTATAGATTTCTGAGGCATTTTTGTTGGTATAACAATTTGGGTAGCTGTAACTGTTGGTGTAATAGGGGCCAATTGAGTAATTACAGGTTTCGAGGTAGGTACCGTCTCAACTATCGGGGTATTCGTAATTTCCAATATTGCAGACGAATCAATTTCCGAATCGGAACCACAAGCAAATAACAACAAACACAATAAAAATGTCAAAGGAAACAATAATTTCTTCATACGTTTACTATTTATATCAATATTT
>DTSF01000354.1:5757-6356 GCA_012965485.1 Dehalococcoidia bacterium | reverse complement strand
CCTGAATGAACAGCATAAAAAAAGTGCTCTAAAAAAAGTGCTCTATGTAGTCTAGTTTCCCCTAAGAGACTTTTCACATTTAATATCGGGAGAATTTCATGCTTGAAAGAGTTTTTGTCACTGGGGTTGGTTCTATTAGCCCAGTTGGTTTATCGATTGACGAAACCTGGTCCAACATAACTAAAGGCGTGTCAGGGGTTGATACTATTTCTTCCTTTGACCCGGAAGGATACGAAACTACTTTTGCTGCAGAAGCCACCAATTTTGACCCGGAGGCCTATATCGATCGAAAACAAGCTAGGCGAATGGACCGGTTTGTGCAATTGGCTGCAGCAGCATCCCTAGAGGCTTTCGAAAACAGCGGTATTTCAATAAACAGCGGTAACGCCGATAGAATGTCAGTAATGATAGGAAGTGGTATCGGTGGAATAATTACACTTTCAAATCAAATTGGTGTTTTGAATGGAAGGGGACCAAGCAGGGTCAGCCCTTTCCTCGTCCCTATGATGCTGCCTGATATGGCATCCGGGCAGGTGTCGATGCTATTGGGGGCTAAAGGTGCCAATTACAGCACGGTTTCTGCCTGTGCGAGTGGAGCG
>DTSF01000354.1:0-5747 GCA_012965485.1 Dehalococcoidia bacterium | reverse complement strand
GAAGAGAAGGGTTCACTATTGCTATGGCATTCGAAGCGATTCGGCGAGGTGATGTAGATGCTGCTGTCACGGGAGGCGCTGAGGCGGCAATTTGCCCTGTGGGTGTGGCAGGTTTTAACGCCTGCCAGGCGTTATCTAAAAGAAATGATGATCCCAAGGCAGCCTCAAGGCCTTTCGACGCTACTAGGGACGGATTTGTTCTTGGTGAGGGTGCCGGTGTGCTTGTATTAGAAAGCCAAACATCGATGGACTGTCGCGGCGCGCAGCCAATCGCGGAAATGATCGGATATGGTTCTACTGCGGATGCCTACCATATAACCCAACCTGCCCCGGAAGGAGAAGGTGGAGCGAGAGCGATGAAGATGGCTCTAAGGAAGGCTGATGTTGGTCCGGAAAGCATTGACTACATTAATGCTCATGGTACCTCTACACCTCTAAACGATAAATTTGAGACAATGGCGATGAAATCAGTTTTTGGGGATCATGCATACAATATGTCTATTAGTTCCACTAAATCTATGACAGGTCATCTATTGGGCGCGAGCGGGGCCCTAGAAGCCGCGATTACGGTTATGGCTCTTAAAAGCCAGACAGTCCCTCCAACTATAAATCTCAGGAATAGTGACCCGGATTGCGATCTAGATTACACGCCCGGTACCCCAAGGCAGACTACCATTACAACTGCAATGAGCAATTCTTTTGGTTTTGGTGGGCACAATGCGTCTTTAATCTTTCGAAACCCAAGTTGATTTTGTAAGGTTTACTGATATTGAAATATGAGAAATGGATAGTTTTACCACAAGCCACTGATTCAGAGATCGCTACTTTAGGTCTCGGAGAGGTGGAGTCAACCCTGTTGGTCCATAGAGGGATATATACAGAGGATGATTTGGACGAATTTCTTTCACCTACACTCTCTTCCGTTCACGATCCCTTTCTCCTACCTGATATGTCTAATTCTGTAGACAGGTTGCTGCAAGCTGTGGATTCAAAGGAGATTGTAGGAGTATTTGGAGATTTTGATACAGATGGTATAT
This sequence comes from Dehalococcoidia bacterium, assembly GCA_012965485.1. The sequence continues at coordinate 4,710 of DTSF01000354.1, read as the reverse complement.
CAGGTACTGCGCTGCTAACACGGGGTTTGGAAAATTTAGGATTAAAGGTTTTTCCATATGTTCCGCATAGGGTCGATGAAGGTCACGGGATTAGTCTTCAGTCCCTAGATTTTTTTTCTTCGAAAGGTGTAACCCTGTTGATAACGGTAGATTGCGGGGTCAGCTCTATTAACGAGATTCAAACAGCCCAGGATATGGGTATCGATACGATAGTGACAGATCATCATACAGCTCTTGATGGCATGCCTCATGCCATAGCAATAGTGAACCCTTCTCTTCCAAATTCATCCTACCCTTTCAAATATCTCACAGGGGTTGGTACCGCATTCAAAGTTATGCAAGCTCTGTACCAGAGAAAGAAGATTGAATTACCCGATGAATTATATGTCTATGTCACCTTAGGAACTATTTCTGATGTCGGTCTTATGCGGGATGAAAACCGTTATTTGGTCAGCAAAGGCATGGATGTCTTAAGAAAATCGGAGTTCGTTAGTCTTGATGCATTGATAAAGGTTTCCAATGCTTCTAAGAAAAATTTGTCCACTCAAGACATGTCCTTTGGCATTATTCCTAGAATCAATGTGGCTGGTAGATTGGATCATGCCAAATTAAGTTTGAGGTTATTACTTTCATCCGACAAGTCTGAGGCCGATCGCCTGGCCCAAGAATTAAATGAAATGAATAAAAAGCGGCAATCTCTAACGGAAAAGGCAATGCAAGAGGCCAAAAAACAAATTAAAGACGATTTTAAAAATGGAGTACCTTCAATAATATTTGCTGGTAAATCTAATTGGATACCTGGTATTTTAGGATTAATTGCTGGCAGATTATCAGAAGAATATCATCGTCCGGCCATAGTCGCCTCCGGGGACGGTGAAATGTTTAGGGCTAGTGCACGAAGCATCCCGGAATTCAATATGATCGCGGCCTTAGATTTATGCAGGGATAGTTTTGAGCGATATGGAGGCCATCCTATGGCTGCTGGATTCACGATAAAAAAGGATAGACTCAGAGACTTTAGGAAAGCGATGTCTTCAGTAGCTGATGAATTATTGTCTGGGTTGGATGTAGAGCCCAAGCTAACTATTGAGGCTGAAATATCTCCGTCGTGGATAAATAGTGATTCATTAAGTTTTCTAAATGCGTTAGAACCATATGGGGAGCAGAACGAAGAACCGATTTTCATGACCTCCAATATGAATGTAGTAGATGCAAAGAGAGTTGGTGCCTTTAAAAACCATCTAAAACTAACGATGGAACACCAGGGTCGGATATACGATAGTATTGCGTTTAGGCAAGGTGATCGGATTGACCAATGCAAAGGGTCGCTAGATTTGGCATACAAACCGGAGATGAACTACTGGAACGGCAAGTACAACCTGCAATTTATAGTATCGGATTTCCGACCGGCCTAATCGCTTTTTTGAGTTCGCCTTCTTTCTGCCCTACTGGGCTGAGGTACAGCCTCTATCATTTCATTTCTGATTTGATCGGCGTCTCCAAATCTCCCTTTAAACACCAGAAGAGGTATCATAATGGCAAGTACTAATATAGCAATGAAATGAGCTTCTTGCAGTCCCATTGCCCATATTCTGTCCTCCCTCAAAAAAGTAATTAGGAATCTTCCTGCCGAGTAGAGAGTTAGGTAAAGGCAAAACAGTATACCGGCGGGTTGCAATCGATCCTTTAAATTCCAAATCAACATTAAACTGGTTAGGTTCCAGAATATTTCGAACGCGACCACGGGTTGTACCGAGGCATTCAGACCCGTGTTGGAGCAATACACCGCAGCGCTTTGAGCATGAGTCCATATGAATCCAAAGAAATAGTCAGTGGCTTTTGCACAATGTTCCCCATTGACTATATCTCCTAGACGGCCTATTGACTGAGCTATTAACATTGCTGGTGCGGTTAAATCGGCTATTTGCATCACAGGCATCTTTTTTACCAGCCCGTAGGTTATACCCCCAATAGCTCCCCCTAAAATACCACCCCAAACCCCTATACCACCTGACCATATAGCAAAGATTTGAAGGGGGTTATCTAAATAATTCGGCCCTGTTTGGAGATTGTCGATCACATGCACCAGTCTTGCCCCAATTATTCCAGAAATAATCGCCCATACAGCTATCGAATACACGTCGTCTGGGTTTATATTTCTCAGTGAGGCCCATCTTCCTACGAGAAACACAGCTGTAGCCACAGCTATGAAGCTGAACACCCCGTGCCAACTCAGCAGGAACGAAGAAGACTCAAATAAAAATGGTCCCGTTACTATTTCAATCATATTTATTCAATGAAGTTTAGAATTCGTCAATAATTAGGATTAATTCTTATCCTGCCCAGAAGGTATGTCAAGGTAAGATTTAACGGAAATGATTTTTCGTTGGTAAGCGTTGGTAAGCGTTGGTAAGGGTGGATTAATTAATGATAACGGAATCAAGTACCATTACCTCATTAATTGAGGACTTTCTAGAATATTTGGTAGTCGAGAGAGCTTGTTCTAACAACACTTTGGTGTCCTACAGAAGCGATCTCAACCAGTTTGATGAGCATGTTAATTTAACCGATGTTAATCAGATCACTTCCAGACACATAGACAAATACGTGAAGTACTTATCCCACAAAGGTTACCTTTCTACAACCAAGGGTAGGAAATTAGCCTCTGTCAGATCATTTGTTTCTTATTTACATTCGGAAGGGATTATTGAGAATGATCCTACTGAACTGATTCCAACTCCGAAAAGATCTCAACATCTTCCCAAAGTCTTGAAGTTATCAGACGTCAAAAAGCTTTTGCACCTTCCCCTACATATTTCTTCTGCCCCAGATGCAATGCGAGATGCGGCTATGTTGCAAATAGCTTATGCCAGTGGGTTAAGGGTTAGTGAAATAATAGGCCTAGATGTCGAAGACATTGACTTCACTGTTGGATCGGTGAGATGTATGGGTAAAGGTTCGAAAGAGAGGATGGTCCCTGTTCATAGGATTGCCTTGGATAGTATCGATAGGTATGTTCGCAGAGGCAGGACAACTTTCAAGCAGCAAGAATCTAAAGCTTTGTTTTTGAATAGAAGGGGAACCCGACTCACTAGACAAGGATTTTGGGGTATTGTGAAAAAATATGCAAAATTGATAGGGTTAGAAAATTCCATAACTCCTCACACGCTTAGGCACAGCTTCGCCACTCACCTACTTGAAGGTGGAGCCTCAATAAGGCACGTACAAGAATTGCTTGGGCATGCTAGTATTTCAACAACACAGATATACACACACCTGACGGTGGAGTTTGTTAGAGATCAATATGATAATGCTCATCCAAGAGCATAAGCTGATTATCAGCAAATTAAATTTATAGAATCGTGGGAGTTTCAAAATGCCAAGTAAAGGAAAGCAAAGGGCATCCAGACAAGCGCAACTAAGAAACAAAAGACGAAAATCTGCGAAGAGTCACGTTGTCGATTCAAGAGTGACGAAAAATTCCTCACCTTCTGTTCAGATTGATTCAGCTATTGAAATTGAACCAATAGTTTCTACTTCCGAAACGAAGCCTACTTTGATCGCCGGCCGACCCGCTCAAGTCGGGACAAATGTGTTGAGATATGAATACCTAGGGGGTGAAATCAAGCGTATATCGGTAGTTGCCGCCATTATTGTTATTTTACTGGTTGCGTTATCTTTTACATCCATGACAGCGTAGAGAAACACTCAAAGTACGTTCAAACTGGCTAACTTATGGGGTTAGATAGATTCACTGAAAGATTAGCTCGTGTGCCCACCGGTCCTGGGGTTTATCTAATGCGGGATAAAAATAACCTCATCCTTTATGTTGGAAAGGCCAGCAATCTTAGAAATCGTCTTAGATCCTATTTTGTGCCAAATCATCATGAGGATCTCAAAACAAGGGTACTGGTTTCAGAGATTGAAGAATTTGAATTTATTGTTACGGAATCTGAACAGGAAGCACTGATTCTTGAATGCAATTTGATCAAAGAATATCAACCTCAATTTAATTCCAGATTAAAAGATGACAAGTCTTATCCATTTATCAAAATAGATAATTCTGAAGACTTTCCCCAAGTCTACATTACTAGAAACGTGCAGAAAGACAACGCCCAATACTTTGGCCCTTACGCCAGTGCTGGAAGCGTAAGGAAAACGTTGTCCTTGTTAAAGAAGCTATTTCCCTATAGATCCTGCACCAAAACCATCACAGGTACAGACGACAGGGCGTGCCTGGATTTCCACATAAACAGGTGCATAGGGCCATGTATTGGTGCGGCTGATAAAAACCAGTACAAAGATATCATTGACCAGGTGGTTCTTTTTCTAGAAGGTAGTACAAACCAGATTGTCGGTTCCTTAAAAGACAAAATGAATCAGTCGGCTGAAAATTTGGAATTTGAAAAAGCCGCTGCTATAAGAGATCAGTTAAAGTCCATCGAAAAAGTTCATGAGGGTCAAAAAGTTCTCACTTTAAGGCCAGAAAATTTGGATGTTATAGCCTGTTCCCAATGGTCAGACGACGCTTGGATTGAGATATTTTTTATTCGCCAAGGAAAGTTAATTGGCCGCGACTCATATCTAATGGAGGTTGGACAGTATGATGACATACAAGGTGTGCAAAATGCATTTCTCCAACAGTTTTATGAGGTCGCACCCTATATACCTCCAACTGTGCTAATCCAAATTCCTGTGGGCGACGAAGGT
>DTSF01000353.1 GCA_012965485.1 Dehalococcoidia bacterium | reverse complement strand
TCATAATGAAGGTCAGTTATATAGACCATCTTCAGTAGCTGTCGATGCTGGCGGGAATATTTATGTAGCTGACTGGGGAAACGAAAGAATCCAAATCTTTGCCGATAATGGTATGCCACAAAAAATTATGTATGGTCAGGCGACCCTGTCTAAATGGGGACTGGAATGGTTACAAGTAAATCAAGACGAGTTCACCGCCCGAAAAAAATCAGACCTTGTCATTACAGAACTACCATCCCACTTGAAATAACCCTTTTATCATGTTATTCCCAGACGATTTCAGTAGTTCCAATTCTTTAGGATTTGCCTGCACGAACTCCAACAGGGTTTGATAGGTATTTACCGACACTTCAATTTCACCCATTGCAGAGAGACAGGCATCAATCAACTGGTCTTCGCGAATCTCTTTTCCAAGACTGGTTTTCACTCTGTTAATCATTCCATTAACTCCTTTCTGGGAGTCATCTCCAAAATGCTTTGCAGCGAAGTTTACCCTGTCAATGAGGGATCCACTTGTTATCCATTCTTTGCCAGTATGCCAACCCTCAACTGATGGAGGATTCAGCAATTTTTGACCCATAAACCCTGATTCCTCCATAATTTGATAACCACTTGTATCCATCCCATCGATCTCTTCGTAGTAGTTGGTATATCTTAAGGTACCTATGATTAATTCGGCAGGACTTTTTACTCTTTTAAAAGTAGATTCTATAAAGAACTCTGTGTTGAACAGCACTCTCAACATCTCCTCAATTGAGTGGTCATATTCAAAGTAGGCAGCAGTTAGAATATCTAATGCCTTTGCATCCCTAGGTGGAACCATCTCCCATTGAGGAACAGGAACTTCATCAGCAACGAAAAAATTATAGAGATGCCTTGATACAAACCTCGCTGTGGCTTCTTGTTGACAAATGATTCTTATCACGTCATCACCATTAAGGTTTCCTTCTTCTCCCAAAAATGTCTTTATTCCTGAATCATGATCGTCCTCTCTATATTCAAAATGCCAGAATATCCTTCCGTATGGCCAGATAGAGTCCTTATTTGCCATAAGTGACATGTACTCAGCATTTTTAACAGTCCAACCAGTAAAAGCTCTTGAACATTCTTTAATGTCCATCTCTGAATAATTTCCTACACCCATAGAAAATAGTTCGAGAACCTCTCTTCCATAATTCTCATTAATTTCAGATCTATGGTTGGTTTGATTATCAAGCCAGATGATCATCGCTGGATCTTTAGATAACTCCAGTAGTAGATTATCGAAGGTACCAACTCCGATTGAAAATCCGGACCTCCCCATACATCTAACAAATCACCATCGGTATTGAATATCTTTATTTGATGAAAGGATTCATCAGTAACATAAAGCTTGTCACCGCTGTCGAAAGCCATGGCAACCGGCACACGAAAGCTATTGTTCTGATCTCCTGGGCCGTTACCAAATTCTCCGTACCAATTATCGTCTAAATCACAAATTTGTATTCTGATACCCTCAGTAGATTGTGGATACATTCTGTTTAAAACGTAAATACGGCCATCTCTACTAATAGCTATGTCGTAGGGATGGTTGAATCCTCGACCTCTTGGTTGATTACTATTGATACCTATAGTTTTTATGTAGTCCAAAAACAGCAACAACATCTAAAGTTTAGACGAAGTTAGGGGGGCACTGCTGTCTTGTAAGACTCGTACGCATTTTG
>DTSF01000352.1:14940-20267 GCA_012965485.1 Dehalococcoidia bacterium | reverse complement strand
TTCCAGCCAGCCAAACTGATAGGGATATCCTTGCCACGGACCCTCCAGTTGGTACGGGAACTGGAGTACCCATAGGAATTAAATTGGGAATTGAGTTATGAGAATTTGCCGAAACAGGAGCAAAAACCCTAGTGAATACACCTTTCTGTTCTAAATTAACACTCAAATTCTGTATATGAGCAGTGACGCCGCCAGGTGAGGCAAAATCATATGGAGACACCAGAGCAACCTTAAGAGGTTGGTTCATATAACCTCGTCTATCGACAAACCCCAAGTGTTTGAAATTAACCTTGAGCGGATTCTTCTCCGGCGATGAAATCCTCAACAAGCTGCCTAGCCTCATCGTCCGTGTACTGAATGAGCGGAGATTTCATAAAATATGACGAAGGGGCAGTTACCGGGCCGCTTATGCCTCTATCTTTTGCAATTTTGGCACATCGCACTGCATCTATTACGACTCCTGCAGAGTTAGGGCTGTCCCAAACCTCAAGCTTTAACTCCAAATTTAGAGGCACATCCCCAAAAGTTTTGCCTTCCATCCTGATATAACACCACTTCCGGTCTGTAAGCCACGGCACATAGTCACTAGGGCCTACATGGACATCTCGAGCAGGTATGAATTCGTCAACTTGTGATGTGACAGATTGTGTTTTGGATATTTTTTTTGAAACCAGTCTGTCTCTATCAAGCATATTCATGAAATCTGTATTGCCGCCAAAATTTAATTGGTATGTCCTTTGGAGCTCGACACCTCGGTCCATAAATAACCTAGTTAACACTCTGTGAGTGATAGTAGCCCCGACCTGAGATTTGATATCATCCCCAATTATTGGTGCACCGGCCTCTCTAAATCTATTTTGCCAATAATCGTTCTCTCCACTAGCGATGAAAACAGGTATGCAATTTATGAAACCACAGCCAGCCTGTAGCACTTGCTCAACATACCATTTTGTGGCCTCCTCAGAACCTACTGGTAGATAATTAATTACCACATCTACCTCTCGTTCCTTCAAAATGGCAGCAACGTCGTCAGTGCCACCATCCGCTTTAGTTATGACTTCTGAAGTGTAACGACCTATCCCATCATGGGTCATTCCTCTTTGGACCACGACTCCAGTTTCCTCGACATCTTGAAATTTGACGGTATTGTTTGGCCCTGCAAAGATCGCTTCCGACAGATCTTTACCCACTTTACTTGCATCAACATCAAACGCAGCGACAACTTTTATATCTCCAATGCCGTATTCTCCCAAAACAGGATGCATCAGACCTGGAACAGTGTCGTTAGGACCTACGTCAGCATATTTGGCCACTCCTTGAATCAAGGAAGAAGCACAGTTACCCACTCCGATTATCGCAACTTTTATCTCAGGCAAAACTAATAAGACTCCCCATACTACTTTTTAGAGTGAAGCTACATCTTATTTACCAAAATTTAACTTCATTCATATTGATCGAATAAAGAAAAATTTTAGCATTATCGATGCAATATTAACAATACAGCATTTGGAATGTTTGAAGCACTATCCCCTACGTGGTAGCATCCCTCCCGGAATATCACACTTTGAATCCATGAGGATTTTCATTGAACCTAGCAAAATTTCTTTCAACCCGCACGCCATTCTTCTATGGTTGGCTTATTTTAGGTACATCTGGGTCCACTCAAATTGTCAGGAATGCCGCAGCAACTCTAACTCTAGCTGTTTTTATGTATCCAATGGCGGAAGATTTAGGATGGAGTCGTACTGTACTGGCTGGGGCAGTCAGTGTAGGTGGGCTGGCATCTACTTTCATATCACCAGTCATAGGTTGGCTGATTGATAAGTATGGCGCGAGAGCTGTGCTTACCTCAAGCATAATTATACTAGGTATAACTACCTTCCTAAGTGGATGGGCCACTATACCGATAGCCTTCTATATAACCTACGGCATTGGCAGAATTATATTTAGTAGTCCTGTTCAGATCGGGTCGTCAGTGGTAGTTTCTAGGTGGTTCATTCAAAAACGAGGCAGAGCAAACGGAATACTTACCTTTTGTCATTCAATAGGAATGACAGGTTTTCCACTCATGGCATCCATACTGATAGGCATCTATGGATGGCAAGTTGCTTGGCATCTACTAGGTGTGGGAGTTTGGGTTATCGCGCTGCTTCCTGTTTTTCTCTTACTCGCTGAAACCCCTGAGTCAGTCGGCTTGTTGCCCGATGGGGAAAAAGAGTCCCCAGTTGTCAATGTCGACGAAAAACAGATATCTGTAATTGAGGAAATCAACTGGACTTTGAAGGAAGCCTTAAGAACTCCAGCTTTATGGCAGCTAGCATTGGGCGGAGGCCTTCTTTTAGTAATTCACTCAGGAACAAACACTCATATGGCAGCTTTTTTTCAAGATGCCGGGCTAACTGCTAATCAGGCTGCAGTTGCGGTGAGCTTAAATGCTATTTTCACTGGCGTTGGTGGATTGGGATGGGGATGGGCTGTCGAAAAAATAAAAGCAAGATACTGTTATGCAATGGTAGCCGCATTAATGAGTATATGCGCCATTTTGTTCAGTACCGCCGACAGTGTAATCGAGGCATGGATATATGCCTCATTATTTGGAACTACCCTTGGAGGCATGTTGGTTGTACCATCCGTGGCTATGGCAGATTATTTCGGCCGGAGTTCCTTAGGTGCCATTAGAGGTTTCACAGAACCGTTCGTATCTTTCGGCCAGGCAGTTGGAGCCTTATTTTCCGGTTTAATTTTTGATATCACAGGAAGTTACAACTACGCTTTCTACACCCTTTCGGTAGTTGCCCTTGTGTCCATAGTCCTCACAATCACAGCCACCGTCCCTATCCACAAAGATAATAAAAAAGGGTGACAAAGCCACCCTTTTCTAAATCTTTATTTCGGCAATGTGGATTAGCCGGAACCTGGGCCTCTGCCCATAGAATAAGGCTGCCAGCGCTTAAGCCCTGAATCAGCTAATACCGCTGGATTCACACAACTTCTTGGCCATCGTCCTGTAAGAACTAGGGAAAGTTCCCTGCCTACCCGTCTCCTCGTCTCAGGAGCCATCCTTTGAGATGCAGAGGCAACGTGCGGGGTTGATATCACATTTTCCATATGCAATAGAGGGTTTTCGGGATCTGGAGGTTCTTGTTCAAATACATCAAGTCCAGCTCCAGCTATCCATTTTTGTTCTAGTGCCTTTATCAAGGCCTCCTCATCTACCGTTGGACCTCGGCCATTATTTATGAATAGGCCTGTGGGTTTCATGGATTTGAATTGCCGTTCACTCATTAAATGGAATGCGTCTGTCGTTGAAGGTGCATGCATTGAAACTATATCTGACATACTCAACATCTCTTCAAGAGTGCTGATGGGTTGGACGCCGTATTCCGTCATAGATAGTTCTTCAATATAGGGATCAAAGGCAATTAATCTTAACCCAAAAGCTTTAGCTCTAATCGATACTGCTTTAGCTACATGTCCAAAAGCTATAAAACCTAGGGTTTGTCCCCACAATCGTGGAAATTCTGAAAGAAGAGGTCGGCCTTCTGACCATCTGTTTTCTCGTACCATTTGATCCATAATGTTAAGTCTTCTATATGAAGCAAGAAGAAGCATCATCGTGTGATCAGCCACTTCCTCAATAAAGGTGTCTGGAACATTTGTGACTGGTATACCCTTCGCCGTTGCTGCATTTACATCAACACTATCTGCACCGACACTGCCAAGCGAGATAATTTTGCAATTCTCCAAAGCATCTATGATTTTCTTGGTTATAGGTCGGCCTCTAGCGATTACGGCGTCTGCGTCTTTGGCAGAAGCTATAAACTCGTCCTCTGTTGCCGCATCGACTTCTATTATTTCTGCATCGATCGAGTCAAGTGATTCCTTTTCCAGCAAATATTGACTGTCTGCCAAATCAAAAGTAACGCCAGCTGGTTTTTGTGTTACTACTTTATACTTAGCCATATTCTTTCTCCCCACCTTTCTTTAGTAAATCGCTGACAACACCTGCCAACGAAGGTCGTACAGGATATGAAATATTTGAAGGGGTGTCCAGCAATGTGCCTAAAAATCTTCTCGACAATGGCCGTATTTTGATGGTTTTGAACAGTTTACTTCATCAAAATATGACAATTGGGTTCACAGGAGAACCGGTAGGTTTAGTTAGTTTCAATGGGCCAATATTTAATAAGAATTGCCATTTTTTTGTTGGAACGATAGACATCATTGGCTCCTTTCAAAGGTTAATTTATCTCTTGTGAGATTCAATAACCTATTCAACTTAATTTCATTCAACGGTTTGCGGATTCACTAGTGCTTATTTACATAATTAGGCTCTATAATAATCCCTTATGAAATATATTCATTTCACTACCGTGGAATTTTGATAAAGAAGATTTTGGAAAGCCGGTTCTTAGCCGCCCTCCAATACAGAGATTATAGGGTGTTATGGACTGGCAACATGAGTGCAAGCGCTGCCGCCTGGGCCCTTATAGTCGCCCGTGGTTGGATTGTATGGGAAATGTCGGGATCATCCCTCTTTGTGGGACTTGTAACTTTTCTTGCAATGATACCTAGGGTTGTGATTCCACCATTCACTGGGTATCTAGCCGACAAATATGACAGACCGAAAGTAATGGCTTCCATCTATGCCCTCAACCTCACTCATACATTGATCCTTGCAGGACTAATGGCCTTCAACCAGATGGAAATGTGGCACCTTATGGTCCTTGCTTTTGTGAATGGCTCGGCCAGATCAGCACAAATGCCAGTAGGGCAAGCACTAGTCCCTAACCTAGTGCCAAAAGAAAAATTACTTAATGCCATTGCCTTGAACCAAGCTACTATGCACGGCTCAAGGCTTTTAGGACCATTGACAATACTCCCGCTTTTGGCGAGCACACGAATAGAATGGGCCTTCTTAACCTGTTCATTCTTTTACCTTATCAGCCTTATTCAGGCTTTGAGGATAAAAACTACCAGCACCGGTTCAATGGATAGTAAAAAAGGATTCTTTTCAAATTTCACGCAAGGCGTACCTTATGTTTACAAACATCCTCTATTGAAATTAATCGTCATGATGGCATTTTTTCATTGCGGTTTTACGATGTCATTCGAGGCTGTGTTACCCGTATTATCGGTCGAGAGATTTAATGCAACGAGTGGAGGAGATTTTAGTCTCATGATGATGTCCATAGGAGGAGGAGCATTAATAAGTTTGATATGGCTGTCGGGAGTGACTAATGAGACAACGAAGGGTAAATTATTTCTTAACCTAGGGGTAATAAGTGGGCTTGCACCAATTCTTTTAGCATTTTCCCCAAATATAT
>DTSF01000352.1:0-14930 GCA_012965485.1 Dehalococcoidia bacterium | reverse complement strand
GGCCATTGGAAGCGCGGCTCTAATGGGAGCATCACAAGCGGGGTATATGACCCTTACCCATACCATGATTCAAATGGCAACTGACGACTCAGTTAGAGGGCGGGTGGGAGCAGTCTATTCAGTCCACATAGGTGGGATAATGGCTTCAATGAATTTAGCCAACGGCGCTATGTCCGATCTATCTTTCCTACGACTCGATTTAATTGTTGGATCAAGAGTTCTTCTTCCGGCAGACACTATGTTAACGATAGGCGGAATTTTATTTATAGCCTGTGTTTTCATGAGTTGGTTCATAATATCGTTGAGAAAAATTTACCGGACAGGAATTCCCCAGGCTACATTGAGCCAAACTTAGCATTTCAATAAACCCCAGGGTCAGAATCTAACTGTTTCAAGCCCTTGCGAAACCTCAATAATACGTTCCACCGGCAAGGCAGAGGGAGAGATTTCTTGGCACTGCAATGAGGCAGCTGACACAGCAAACCTGCAAGAGGTCTCAAAATCCCACCCCTTACTGTATCCATATAGAAATCCAGAAGATAACACGGCCCCCGCTCCATTAGCATCTACTAAATCAATGGAAGGAGCTTTAACCGCAAAAGATTCTGAATTGGTCACCCACATACAGCCTTCTTCTGAACCGGTAAAGATGATCCCTTCTACCCCTTCTTTTAGTAATTGACGACAAGTTTCATCCCGTCGATATCTATTATTAGTTTGATTTGGAGTGCATTGAACCCAAGTCGCCAATCGGACCAATTCTTTGATGGATTCAAAATTTTGATACTGGTCCTCTATGTTGATAAGTAATGGAATGTTTTGATGTAACGCTTCTTTAATCGCGGTTAAGTTGTGGGGATAGTCATACCAGTCGGCATAGGCACATTTGGCCACCTCAATGACTGAAGTGTCTGCAACCTCCATAGTAGACAACAGGTCTTCCCTCCTGTCCCAAATGTATGTCCGACCACCGCGAGAATCTGAAATAACGATTTCGTGAGGCGTGGTAAGGTTTTCGTCCTTAATGAATTGCCCGATAACGCCGAGGGATTCTAATTCGTCAATAACATTTTGCCCAGAAATGTCATTCCCTAATTTATTGCATACCAAACCGCTAATCAAACCCCATTTTTTAATACAGCACGCGACTATGGCAGCGTCGTCAGATATAAAATCAGCTCTCGCTTTCCACAAACTTCCAGTGTTCCAATCTGGCATTTGGTCAACCACATACACTTCGGCTGGAGTTAACATCCCGATACAAGCAACATCAATAGATCCTTTGAAATCCGTATTAGTGCTGGTTATTCGATTTTGAGTTCGCATTTTTGATCCATCACCTGTAGCTTTGAGTAGCGAAGATTAGCATGCCCATCAAATGGACTACAATACACTTTGATGAGATAGTACTCACTAATGCAAACTAAACTCAGATATTTGAAAGAATATTTGCCAAGATGATAATACTAATAATTTCATCAATTTTTGCGGCGGTAATAGGAATCACAGGATTAGTGGTCATCTACTATGCTGTTGAAACACGACACCAAGGTTTCAAAATATTTCGGCAAAAACTAGAATATTTTTCTTCAGTAATATCCATCGATGAAAATCACATAACGTTTCGTCCCCGTGGCAGAGATATTAGTGACGGACTGTTGCCCATTGTTGGACTCACAAGTCGAGAAGGTTCTTTGGTGCTAGAGGGGCCAACGTCCATAGCAAACGGGGTCATAACCAGAAAAATAATTTCTCGTACTGGATGCTTGGGAAAGGGTACTAAGGTCAGAACCAGTCTGTTTGTTTATGAAGACAATCCGAAAATAGACCTAGGCCTTGAATATTCTGATGTATCGTTTGAATCAGAACTTGGGATTTTGAACGGCTGGCACATTCCCGTAGATAGCAATTTTTGGATCATAGGAATACACGGGCATAGATCCTACAGAACAGAATCAATGCGATTTGTCCCGACTTTCCATCGAATTGGTTTAAATGTTCTCTTATCAGATTACAGGAATGACCAAAATGCTCCTGTAGATAAAGGCGGTTACCATATGTTCGGGTTGACGGAATGGCGAGATTTGGAAAGCACCGTCAAATTCTGCAGTGACAACGGGGCAAAGAAAATATTCCTAATGGGCCACAGTATGGGAGGGGCAATAGTAATTAAATACTTGTTGGAATCGACCACAAAATCACAGATACACGGGGTAATCTTAGAATCTCCTGCACTTAACCTTAACAAGATCATAGATATGAAAGCTGAGGAAATCCCATTACTCCCACGTGGAGCTGGATATCCAATCAAAAAATTAGTCTCCCGAATGGTTAACTTACGATGGGAAGATTTGAATTATTTGTCTAGAAGCGATGAATTATCTACCCCCATCCTTTTAATACATAGCGATGCAGATAAAACAGTACCTATATCTCTCAGTGATGATCTAGCTAATTCTAGGCCAGACATTGTGACCTATCTACGCCTTGACGAAGCCCAACATGGTGCAGCCTGGAACATACATAAAGAGACCGTTGAGCACGATATCAAGGCATTCCTATCTGAAAAGATCTAAGAAGCTAGTCATACAAATAATAATTGATTCCTGCTTCTAAATGATGTCCAATCCAAAATGGATGAAACAAGTGTCGCCTCTAATGAAAAACCAGCGTCGGCAGAGCTACTAGTCGTTTTAATCGATAAAGCCTTACGGAATGGAACAAAGATTTGCCCCACCGGTGCGCTTCATCCGATGGATGGCCAGCATTTAATGGAAACCATTATCCAGAATTTGAGAAATTTCTCAAAGTTAAGAATACCTAGGACCGAGACAACCTTTCCACAAGTAACTGACATCAACACTAAAGGTTATTTTCCTAAAACCATATGTTATATTGCCCAAATTAAACAGCTATGAATTGAGGTAACCATGGTTAAGTTAAAAGGAACTGGTATGCTTGCTGTTTGGAGCGAAGTACCGCCAGAACACGAAGAAGAATTCAACGAATGGTATAACCAGGAACATTTATCCGAAAGACTATCAGTTCCTGGGGTCTTAAGTGCGGTGAGGTATGAGGCAGTTAAAAGTGGCCCAAAATATTTGGCGGTATACGAATTGGAGCATCCTTCAGTTATGCAATCTTCTGAATATGTGACTTTGAAAAATAATCCGACAGAATGGTCAAAACAAATGTCGCCCAATGTGATAGGAACAACATACATTCGGAATGTATACGAAATGATATACCCGACGGTTCTAACTGATGAAATAGCAACAAGCCGAACAGCTCCTGCCCTACAGGTTGGGAGAATGAACATTCCAACTAACCTAGAGGATGAATGGAACGAATGGTACAACCAGATTTATGTCCCTAACTATGAAACTGTGAAAGGAGTCATCAGGGGTCGGCGCTATCAGACCGTGGAAGGCTCACCTAAATACATGACTTTCTACGAATTGGAATCTGCTATGGCGTCTCAAACTGAGGAGTGGCAAAAGAAGCAAACTGCCCATCCTGCCAACAAAAAAATGCGTGAAGAAATGCAACATGAACCTGATTCTCCTGGCATCTGGGTTAAAACATTTGAACTTGAGTAGTAGACCCCTGGCCTCTTTATGTAAATTCTTAGGTGCTAGATAAGCCAATGGAATGGATGTGGTTTTCAATGGCGAGTGCCTTCACCTTTGCGGTTGTGTCAGTATTGGACAAGCTACTTATATCCAAACATGTGGACAATGCTAAGGTATTTATAGTCACCGTTGGAGCAGCCCAAATAATCTTAGGGTTCATCGCCATTCCTATGTCGACATTCTCGGAGATGACATTTAATTCTCTGACGATTGCCATTTTTTCCGGCATATCTTCTGGAATGTATCTGGTTATCATGTTTCAAATAATGGAGGCACAAGATGTATCACGAGTGGTTCCCGTGGTATCCACCTATCCTGTTTTTGTTGCCATTTTAGCTTTCTTTATACTTGGCGAAGATATCACAGGATATTCCTTGGCTTGCATACTTGTTACTGTGTTTGGCGCGGCTTTGGTATCCCTTTCCCCTTCAGAAGGAAAAAGCACCTTAAATAAGTCAGACATCACAGCAATGATGCTTCTCTTCTTCGCAAGCATTCTCTTTGGTCTAAGCCAGTTCCTTGCAAAAACAATTTCAGAAGATGTAACTATGTGGTCGCAATACATGATTCGGGGAGTTTCAGGAGGAATTACATGTTTTTCCTTGATACTGCTACCAAAAGTATTTCAAGGGGTTAAATCAATCGTTCAAAAACCCAGGTCTCTACTTCTGATCGGGTTTACTGAAGTGTTTTTGGTCTTTTTTGCGATACTGTTTTTCTTTCTTGCAATTTACGCAGGTAAGATCTACATGGTTTCCACGGTAATGGCCAGTAGACCCATCTTTGTATTCGGAATAAGCTTAATTCTCAGCCTTCCCCTTATAAAACTTCTCAATGAACCACTAAAGGGAAGTGTTCTAGCTATAAGGGCAATAGGAACTTCACTAACTGTGTTGGGAGTTGTGGGAGTTTCCCTGCTTTAAAAATGGGCCTACAGTTTCTATATTACGAATATACAAAAACAAAGAAACTTTGCCTTCCGGCTTACCTACACACGGCGCTTAATTAGACCAAAGCATTTTCACCTGTTATGTGACGCCCAATTATCAAGGTATGTACATCCCTTGTGCCTTCGTAAGTGTCGACAGTTTCCAAATTTAGCATATGCCTAATAACGCCATAGTCTAACGTGATCCCGCTGCCTCCTAGCACCTCTCTGGCGCTCCTAGCTGCTTTTAGGGCTGCACGAACATTTTCTCTTTTCGCTACAGACACATGGTGATAATCCATGGTGCCAGCATCCTTCATTTCCCCCAGCCTCCAAGCCAACAATAACCCCCGGGTGTGATCCGTAACCATATCAACCAGTTTATCTTGGACGAGTTGGCGAGATGCTATTGGTTTCCCAAAGGTACTCCTTGCTTTCGAAAACTTAAGAGCGTCTTCATAAACGCTTTCAAGTGCCCCAAGAGCTCCCCAGGCGATCCCGTAGCGAGCCTGGGTCAGACAAGACAAAGGAGCAGACAAACCATTCGATTCAGGTAATATGGCACTAGTTGGTATTCTGGCATCTTCTAGTACTAATTCACTAGTAACCGATGCTCTCATACTCATCTTATGTTCAATTTTATTCGCTTTAAAACCTGGGGTATCCGTAGGAACAAGAAACCCCCTTACTGTATCTGATTCATCCTTCGCCCAAATTAGAGCTACATCAGCAATACTGCCATTGGTTATCCACATTTTAGTGCCGTTTAATATGTAGGACTCACCATCTTTCTTCGCATTCGTCTTCATTGCTCCTGGGTCAGAGCCACCATCATGTTCTGTAAGTCCGAAGCATCCAATGAGATTACCTTTGGCCATTTCGGATAGATATTTTTTCTTCTGTTCCTCCGAACCGTATCTGTAGATCGGGTACATTACCAAAGCACTCTGCACACTGGCAAAACTTCTCAATCCTGAATCTATACGCTCAAGCTCATACATTATTAGACCGTAAGATTTATTGTTTACTCCAGGACAACCATATTCAGAAGGTAAATTAGACCCCAAAAATCCCATATTCCCAAATTCGGGAACCAAATGTTTGGGAAATTCACCAGATTCCCACCAACCTTTAATCCCAGGCATTACTTCACTATCCAGGTAATCTCTAGCAGAACTTTGAATCTGTCTATCTTCGGTTGAAAGAAGCTCAGACACATTGTAGTAATCTAGCATTTGGAATCCTTAATTGCTTCCTGATATTACGGGACAGGGTAGATATAAAAATTTAGTAAATATAGTATGTCGTCGTATTGAATTTTTTTCCACCCTAATTTAAAAAAATCCTTGAAGCATCCACACTTGAACAAATTATCATTACCTGATAGAAAAATAATTAGAGCCTGGTGCATGTATGACTGGGCAAATTCAGGTTACGCCACGAGTGGTTTAGCCGCCTTTTTCCCAGTATATTACGTACTTCTCTTCAAGAATGCGCTCGGGGAAGAGGCCACATTATGGGGAATTAATTTTACAGCAAGCTCTTCCTGGAGCGTAGGGTTGGTTATATCTACTTTGGTAGTGGCTCTTTCAAGCCCAATCCTCGGGGTAATTGCTGACAGGATACCGATCAAAAAAACACTGCTCTGGGTATATACCATAGCCGGTTGTATATGCGCCATACTTGGGTTTTTTTCAGTTTATACATCTCATCCATGGGCTTGGTTATTGGGGACATTCATACTGGGAAATATCGGATTTGCAGGTGGATTAGTAATTTACAATTCATTCTTACCACACATAGCACCGCGAGACTTATTGGATGATGTGAGCAGCCGAGGGTATGCCTATGGTTATGTTGGTGGCGGTTTACTTCTATTGATTCATGTCATCGTTCTCGTGCTGACATCGCAAAGCGAACACACGGATCTGATCCTAAGACTATGCATTGCCTCAGTGGGTGTATGGTGGTTCCTTTGGGCTTTATGGGCTTTAAAGAAAATACCTGAACCTGAGATATTTAATCCAATTTATGGGCTCACAATTCGTTCTGCACCGAAGGTAGCATTTGCAGAATTAAACAAAACGCTCAAAGAGTTGGTGCGGTTTAAAGTCATATTGATTTATCTCGCAGCATACTTACTTTTCAACGACGGCATTCAAACTGTTATGGGAATTGCCACAGCTTTCGCAACGGATGCACTAAAAATTGATCAAATGTTCATCATATTATCGCTACTAATAATTCAGTTTGTTGCCGCACCATCTGCAATGGGTTTTAGTAAGCTCGCCACAGCATGGAATACCAAAAGATCACTATATATAGCCTTAGCAGGCTGGATAGTGATAGTTTTGTTTGGAGTCGCAATTATCCCCCTTCAGCCCGATCAACACAGCGATTTCGATTATCAATTTAGCTATGATGAAACGAAATCTCAATATGTCTTCGCACAGGGACCTGAATTAACTGACTCCAAAATGGATACGGCCTGGCGATTAGAAATCGGAGAATTGGAGCTAGGGCAATCATTCCCTTCTAAAGCGATAAAAGAATTATCAAACCAAATCGCAACTTCCAAAAATTCCCAATACAGTCTTTCAATAACAGGTGGCAGCTTAAATGGAACAACTGGGATCGGAAGTTATCACCGATCTACCCTTGGTAATGGATCCTTGGATTGGTGGCCTGAACTAATTCGCAATTCACTTTGGATTCCCTTGGGATTAACAGCAGAACTACAGTGGATAATACTCGGCATCTCCGTAGGACTTGTTATGGGAGGAAGCCAGGCTCTGGCCAGAAGTTTGTTTGCCCAAATCACTCCAGAAACACGGAGTGGTGAATTTTTTTCCTTTTTTGGATTTATGAGTCGGGCATCTTCAGTTTTCGGGCCAATGCTCTATGTGGTAGTAACTGCAATGTTTGATACGAGGGTGGCTGTTGCTTCAATTTTGTCGATAATAATAGCAGGGACAGGCATACTGAAATGGGTCGACGTGGAACAAGGGGTCATAGTAGCCCAAGAGGAAGACAAAAATCAGCGAAATATCTCTTAAAACTAAACAGATCTCTGAAAATACTTCTTTGCCTCTAATGGCCCGTCAACTGTAACTCCTAGGACTTCATAATCAGAAATAAGGGCCAAATCTTCCACTGACTCGGCGCCCCAAACACCTATACTTAAGCCATTGGTTTTAGCTGACTCCATTAATTCCGGTGACAGTAAATTTATATTCGGAAACAATCCTTTTATCCTATTTTGGACACAAAATTCAATGTCCTCTTGAGTAGGGTTAATAACCAGTAAACCATGTCCCACTGTCGGCATGGCTTGTGCAGACAAGTTGATCTGGTCGCGGCTGAAGGAAATGATTGAGACGCCAGGAATATCAATTTGTTCCTTGAGGTCCTCTGGAATTAAATTATGTTGCTGCAGCAAATCTTTAAGTTTGTCGATCAACTTCCCCTCCAAGGCTTTTATCTCAATAAAAACATGGGTTTTGTCGGCATATCGTGAAAGGAAATTCTCCAAACTTGGCACTGTCTCTCCACGATAACAAACCTCGTTGTCCTTTCGAAACCAGGAGCCGGCATCGAGCTGGCTTATTTGTTCAAAAGACATAGATTTCAAAAATCCAGTCCCGTTTGTGGTCCTATCCACTTTTTCATCGTGCATAACCACCAGTACACCATCAGAGGAAAGGTGCACATCAAGTTCCAACAGGTTGAACCCGTTGTCGAGTGCATGATCAAAGCTACTGATTGTATTTTCAGGTCTTTCGGCTGAAAATCCTCGATGAGCAATAATTAATGGGTATACCACGGCATCTCCTACTTGTTTCTATTCATTAGAATTAAAACATATAATAAAATTATAAATGCTCAAATCATATGCCAACGTAGCTCAGTGGTAGAGCAGCTCTTTCGTAAAGAGCAGGTCGTCGGTTCAATCCCGACCGTTGGCTCCATTAATTTATCTCCTTCTTTTTTTGACTGGTCTCAAAAATATCTGATACAAGCTCAATTTTACTTTGCCTCAGATAAATTAACCCCTAACCAGTTTGATATTTCCTCTGCATTTAGTCATTGATATGAGATCATTGATGTGTAAATAGTTTTGTAAAGGACCTTTGTCGATGATGATCCCATCCGAAAAAATTAGAAATATCACCATAATTGCTCATGTTGATCATGGTAAAACTACACTTGTAGATGCTTTCCTGAAGCAAAACAACATTTTCACTGAGCGTGAAGACCCTGGTGAATTAATAATGGACAGTAATCCACTTGAAAAAGAAAAGGGAATTACCATATTAGCCAAGAATACTTCAATCATGTATCACGGCACCAAAATAAATATCATAGACACCCCTGGCCACGCCGATTTCAGTGGGGAAGTAGAAAGAGTAATGAATATGGCCGACGGATGTATTCTCCTTGTGGATGCTGTGGACGGGCCAATGCCACAGACCAAATACGTTCTTCAGCAAGCACTGACCTACGGGCTAACCCCGATAGTGGTTATCAACAAAATAGATCGACCTGAATGCAGGCCACAGGAAGTGCATGCAGAAGTTGACGATTTGTTTTTAGAATTGGCAACAAAGGAATCGCAGTTGGAATATCCGGTTCTTTTTGCTTCCGCCAGGGACGGATATGCCATTGAAAATATGGGGGATACCCCTACCGATATCAGCCCTTTAATAGATATGATAGTTAATGAAGTACCACCACCATCAGGAAATCCGGATGACCCCTTGCAAATATTGGTTACCGCATTGGACCATGATGACTACGCGGGCCAAATAGCGATAGGAAAAATATCCCGTGGAAGTGTATCCAACAAATCACCTGCCTTGTTGATTTCACCTGATGGTGAAGTTTCTAATCACATAATTGAAACCACTTTTATATATGACGGAATGAAAAGAAGTAAAATCGACAGAGCAGGCCCTGGTGAAATTGTCGCTATCACTGGATTATCTGAAGTAAACATAGGAGATACAATTTCTGATCCCAGCAACCCCCATCCCCTACCTCCAATCAAGATTGACGAACCCACAGTAAAAATGACCTTCGGTGTCAATACCTCGCCTTTCATGGGCAAGGAAGGAATGCACCACACCTCAAGGGAACTCTTAAAAAGACTCAGGGAAGAGCTACGTACAAATGTCGGGCTGCGGGTAGGACAGACTGAAAATGCGGATGAGTTTAATGTCAGCGGCAGAGGGGAATTGCATTTGTCAGTTCTCGCTGAAACCATGCGAAGAGAAGGGTACGAATTTCAAGTATCACAGGCGCAGCCGATACTTAAAACAATTGACGGTCGCCTTCACGAGCCTTTCGAATATTTACATGTCGAAACAAATGAAGACTACTACGGGGTATTGACTGAGAATTTAAACCGCAGATTAGGGTTGTTAGAGGACGTTGTGAACGACGGCCACGGAACCCTTAGATTAACATTTTTGGTCCCAACGAGAGGTCTTATTGGGTTTAGATCTTTTTTCCAAAATGCGACCCATGGCGACGGGATAATGTCTAGCCGTTTCGCCGAATACAGAAAAAAAGAAGGAAAAGTTAGACGGTCAAATCAAGGATTTCTTGTAGCTTCAGTCGCAGGAGAATCAGTAGCCTACGGGCTTATTAATTCTCAAGAACGCGGAAAAAACCTCATAGATAGTGGTATTCAAGTTTATGAGGGTATGATAGTCGGTTTAAACTCCAGATCTTCAGATTTAGTTGTTAATGTGTGTAAAGAGAAGAAACTAACCAATGTACGATCTTCAACATCTGATATAGCTACCAAACTAATAAAGCCGCAAACACTTTCACTAGAGGAATCTCTGGACATTATCTCTGAAGATGAGTTAATTGAAATTACCCCTGAAAGTCTCAGGCTCCGAAAAAGAATTCTTTCGGGAGAAGCCCGGCTTCGTCAGCTAAAACGGGCCCAAAAACCCAACAAAGACTAAAGGAATCAAATGCCATCTCTATCAAAAAAAACAGGTGGGATTATTATTGGAACCTCATATTGCTCAATTTGTTACTTTGATGGAAACCGGCTCACCAAAAATATCCCCTGTGTGGGTAGACACTGACGGGAAAAACATTCTGGTCAATACAGCCACTGGTAAACTGAAAACCCACAATATAAAAAAAGACGCACGTGTAGCGATTGAAGTGTTTGATCCTACGAACCCGTATTCTAGGGTTGTAAATATCTCAGGCCTTGTATCTGACATCACCGAATTAGGTGCAACAGACCACATAAATGTGCTGGCAAAAAAATATACGGGGGACCAAATTTACCAAGGTCACAACAGTCAAGAGACAAGGTTAATAGTCGTGATAAACCCAACCACGATAACGGGAAGTTAAATACCACCCGCTAGTAATTTTGATACAACTTACTTTCGGCCAAATCAATAACTTGGTATTTCACCCCACTGTCAGACATCGTACGCTCTGCTGCTACAGTTACCAAAATCCGCCCCCCCTTGCCGATCACCTCACCATTAATCATTATTGGATCCCCATCCACGAAAGACATTACTGGTTCTCCTGAATGGGGGTCTACCACTGTAATATCTGCATCGGCTCCTTGAGAAAAATGGCCCTTGTTCAACAGTCCCACCATTCTGGAAGGGGTCCAAGATAACTTGTTAGCCATTTCCATAGGAGTAAGTGCACCAAATCGGACTAGGGCCATAGTAGTTTGGATAGCCACATTTCGAGGATGGAAGCCTCCATCCGTGCTGATCGCATCCACTACAAAATCACCAGCACTATCTTTTTCCGTCGTCAAATGAAAAGCCGAACCAGGTAAATTAACAGGGAAACTCATCCCCACCATGGTCTTCGATTTGTTGTATATACCTAAAGCCTCTTTGCCTTTTATGTACGATATTGCCCCTCTTTTAACACTGATGACAGATGCATACCCATCCATTATCGCTTCCCTCATCCCATCTATAGTCGGTTCAAAGCCTCTTGACACCAAACAGTTTCTAGGTACGTTTGCTATTACATTCCCGTCTTTATCACAGGCCCCATTCGTACCGTTTGCCACAGCATGATAAACCTCAGTATTTATCTGGCCTTTCAGGGAGCCAAGAAGCTTAATTGCTTCCTTGCACTCATCCACTGAATCTTTTACAACCCCCCTGCAATAAGAGTTGACATGACATATATGCAATCTTCCTTGACCTAAAATATCTGGTATCTCCCGCAATCCTCCTAGATGACTACCTGAATCCTTGGAGCCAACATGAAATGCCACATATGCCCCCTGAGAATTCGATTCTCTAATAATTTCCGATGTGGTTTCCTGAGAGAAAGGGTGGTAGCCGCCTAACATTTTTACTCCTATGCAACCTTGCCTCAAGGCATCGGAAATTGTACTGGCTATTTCTCCCCTTGAAGGATTATCAGATGGAATCGTAAGTCCGGGAATCAAAGCAAACTGGCCAGCAACATTCAGTCCAGCTCCATTTCGTTTAATACCGTCGATTAAATTTTTTCCTGTACCACCCATATCCACAACAGTCGTGGTGCCTGCTTTTGCCAACATTCCATATCCCAAAGAAGGATCTACCGTTCTGGAAATACCAGCGACGTGAGCATGAGTGTCAATCTGGCCAGGTATAACCCATTTCCCTTTCAGGTCTACGATACTTGCACCTAAACTCTCGACTCTAGTTTCACAAATACGGTGTATTTTCCCACGCCTGATGACAATATCAGCGATCTCATCAAAGTTATTGGCAGGATCTATTATCCTTCCGCCTCTCAACACCAAATGATTTTCATCCATAAATTCACGAACCCTGCAAAGGCAATATATGTTGCATATATAGTAAACTACCATTTAGAAACCCAACAGAATTAGGAATATTATGATGCGTATTGGAGCTGTTTTCCCTCAAACTGAGGCTGGTACGGATGTAGCAGCGATAAAGGAATATGTCCAAAGTGTAGAAGCCTTGGGGTTCGACCACATCTTGGCTTTTGACCATGTGCTGGGTGCAAACGCATCAAGCCGCCCTGGATGGGTCGGGGCTTATCAGCATACTGATTCATTCTATGAACCAATCACCTTCTACAGTTATGTGGCAGGAATTTCAAAACACCTAGAATTGGCCACCGGAGTAATTATTCTGCCGCAAAGACAGACAGCTCTTTTTGCCAAGCAATCAGCGACACTTGATGTCCTATCGGGAGGTCGATTGCGACTAGGAATCGGAACAGGTTGGAATCAAGTCGAATATGAAGCACTTGGAGAAAATTTCCATAACCGTGGTAAACGATCGGAAGAACAAATAAATCTACTAAGAAAATTATGGGCAGACGATTTAGTCACATTTAAAGGGGATCACCATATCGTCACAGATGCCGGTTTGAACCCTTTACCGCCAAGAAAATCAATCCCTATTTGGTTTGGAGGAATGGCAAACCCTGTTTTGCGTAGAGTAGCTAAAATTGGAGACGGGTGGCTTCCTCAAGGTTCGCCAACCGATGAAAACAAACTCAATTTTGAACGGCTTAATCAATATTTAGAGTCCAATAACAGATCTATGGAAGACATAGGAATAGAAGGCCGCATTTCCCTTAACATGACTAATACTGAGATCCAGAAAAGTTTCTTTGCATGGGGCCAGTTAGGTGCTACTCATGTTTCTGTAAATACCATGAACCTGGGGCTCCAATTCCCACAAGAACACCTTGAGTCACTTTCCAATTTTATTGAAATAGCTAAGGATTCTTAAATAAACAAACCCCATAATAAGGAGAGATTTATGTTATCTGTCGGCGATAAAGCCCCAGACTTCACCCTTACTGCCCATTCTGGGGAGCCGGTGACATTAAGTTCATTTCAAGGAGAAAAGAATGTAGTTCTTTATTTTCATATATATTCCTTTACAGGCGGTTGAACCCACCAAGTTTCTTCTTTCAGAATGCACAATATTGCATTTGAAGAAGTAGATACCCAGGTTCTGGGTATTAGCTGCGATTCCAAGGCTGCCCAAACGGCATTTTCAGGGTCCTTGGGTGGTATACCCTACCCAATCTTGTCAGATTTCTATCCTCACGGGGAGGTGTCGGATTCTTACGGGGTTTTTGATGAAAACAGGGGTACGCCACAGAGAGCTATAATTGTGGTTGATAAGAAAGGTGTTATTCAATTTAGCAACGTCTATCGTGCAGCTACCGACTTAAATCCGATAGACGTTCTGGAGATCGTTAAAGCCCTTTAAAATCCCACTACCTTCGATGGAAAGTTTTAATAAGCAAATATTTCAAGCTGGGGACTTCGCTGTCTTATATGACAGGCGTTCTAGGGAGTATATGGTCCATTTACAAGAATCGGACCAATTTGAGTCTCATATTGGAAACTTAAACCATTCGGAAATAATAGGTAAATTTGAAGGAAGCTGGTTACCTACCACCACCGGCCATTTACTCCTAGCTTTTAAACCCACAAGATTTCAATACACCCTGAATATGCCACGAGTGGCCACGGTTGTATATCCTAAAGATCAAGGATCTATAACTACGTATTCCAATATTTTCCCTGGCGCCAAAGTCGTCGAGGCCGGCTCAGGTTCCGGTTCTCTTACAATCACCTTATCTGAGTTGGTAGGAGAAAATGGTCATGTAGATAGTTATGATATAAGGCAAGATATGTCTTTAACGGCCAAATCCAATCTACAAAACTACAACCCTGATTACAACAATGTGTCCTTTCACATTGGAGACGTATCTGAGGCAATACCCCATCATAACGTTGATAGTCTAATCTTGGACCTACCAGAGCCTTGGAATGCCGTTGGTTCAGCGGCACAGTGTCTGAAACTCGGTGGTACATTCCTATCATTTCTGCCAAATATATCTCAAGTTTCAGATCTGGTTGAAAAACTAAAAAAACACCCAGAGTTTTCCTTAATTAGCACCATTGAAATAATGGAAAGATCCTGGGATATTTCTGGACGTACAATGAGACCCTCTCATCGAATGATTGCACATACCGGTTTCATAACCACCACACGAAAATGTGTTCCAAGACCTAAAAGAAGTTAGTCTCCCAAGGTTCCGGCTGTCTATCATTCGCCATATGAACATTTTTGACCTGAGGAAATTCTAGCCCTTGGGGCCAAAAAACATCTGAATTTAAATCTCTGACATCAACATGTTTTACATTTCTGCCTTGTATTAAAACTTTGAATCCTCCCAATCCAGAAATATTGTTCAGTCCTGATATCAAGCTGATGGTCTTTCTATTTTCTAGACCGTCTGTCCTCATCTTACGAAGCAAATTATCTAACCCCATCGAATTCAGCCATTCCGCCTGTGAAAAATATCCACATTCT
>DTSF01000351.1 GCA_012965485.1 Dehalococcoidia bacterium | reverse complement strand
GACTCAAGGATCCCTATCCGACCTCAAGTATTTCAAACAACCAAACATACATCACCTTCAAATTGGATGAATCACCAAGCAGATTACCGGCTGACATACAAGAAACGGGTATAGAACAATATTTAACCGCTGTCGAAATTCTGGAACAGTTCACAAATTTTTATGAATCTCCTAGATCAATTTCAGAACTTCTGGAAATGACCGGATTAAGGGAAGATAAAGACAAAAGAGTCAAGAAACTTTCAGGGGGCCAAAAGCGGCGTTTGGACGTAGCAATCGGCCTGTGCGGCAATCCTGATCTTTTATTTCTAGATGAGCCCACTACAGGGTTTGACCCTTCAGCCCGACGTGCTTTCTGGGACATGATTAAAAATTTGAAAAGGGACGGTACTACCGTTGTGCTCACAACTCATTACATGGAAGAAGCAGAATATCTTGCAGACACCGTTGCACTTATGAATCATGGAAAATTAGTGACTCAAGGATCCCTATCCGACCTCAAAATTTCAAACAACCAAACATACATCACCTTCAAATTGGATGAATCACCAAGCAGATTACCGGCTGACATACAAGAAATTTCTAAAATATCGGAAGGGATGGTTCTAATAAACACTGAAAATCCGACAGCTGTATTATCAGATTTAACAGGCTGGGCGATTTCTGAGGGGATTGAACTTACGAATTTGGAGGTATCTCGCCAGACTCTAGAGGAAATATATTTAGGAATTCTTAAATGAATTTAAAAAAACATATCCCTCTTTTTTTGAAACAAATAGTTTATGAAAGCAAATCATATCGGAGAAACCCAGCGGCTGCTTTTTTTACGTTGGTTTTTCCCCTTCTTTTTCTATTCATGCTTAGAATTTTTGGCAATGACTTTGTAGAAATAGACGGGGGTACTGTGTCCAGGGCCACCAAATATATACCATGATAACTGCATTCTCTGTAATAGGTTCTTCTTATACAGGAATTGCGATGACCTTAACTATTAATAGGGATATAGGGGTTCTAAAACGTTACAAAGGGACGCCGCTGCCGTTAGTGATATTCCTACTCGGTAAGATAACCCACAACACTATAGTGTCATTTGCTTTGGCTGTAATCATTGCTCTAATAGCCTTTTTCGCATTTGATGTCGGTCTACCAGGCAATTCTATAGCCGCTTTTTTTCTGACAATGATCCTCGGGGCTGCGACCTTTACGAGTCTGGGAATAGCCTTCACGAGTGTCATACCTAATTCTGACGCTGCAGCACCTATGGTCAACGCGTCTATAATACCGTTGATGTTCATATCCGATGTTTTTATACCAATGGACAGTGCTCCAAACTGGTTAAACTTAATCGCCCAGGTGTTCCCAGTAAGACCATTTTCACTATCGCTTCAGGAAGCTTATAGTCCCTTCTCATCGGGTTCTTTAAACAACCCAGAAAATTACCTGATATTATTCGCCTGGTTGGCAATAGGTCTTATCACATCTTTGAAATTTTTTTCCTGGGAACCTAGAAGGTAAAATAATAATAGTCAATCTGAAAGTCTCATATCGAGTTAGAAGTATTCTGTTTTAGACTGGCGATGCCCATATAGTTGTGGAGGTTATACCAAACTATTACCATTCACTATTATTTCAAAATAATGGAGATGCTATGAGTGCCTTAAAAGACTTAAAAGTCTTAGATTTGTCGAGAATACTTGCTGGACCCTTTGGAACCCAGATACTGGCCGACCTTGGAGCCGAGGTCTGGAAAGTCGAATCTCCATGGGGAGATGATACGCGAGGATGGGGACCCCCTTTTATGGGGACGGAAAGCGCGTATTACTTGTCTGCAAATCGGGGAAAGAAAAGCATTATAGTTAACCTTAGAGATGAGAAAGGTCAGAAAATTATCAAAGATTTGGCCGAAAAAGCCGATGTTTTTGTAGAAAATTTCAAGGTAGGTAACTTGGCTCGATTTGGTCTTGACTACGAATCTATTTCTACTTTAAATCCTCAAATAATCTATGCGTCAGTTACGGGATTCGGTCAGACAGGTCCCAGAGCACCTGAACCCGGATATGATGCCGCATTACAGGCAATGACTGGGGTGATGAGTGTCACCGGAGAAACTGACGGCGGCCCTACTAAAGTTGGAGCTGCATGGGTCGACATAATGACCGGTCTCACATCTACCATTGGAATACTATCGGCCCTACATGAGCGGTCATTGAGTGGTAAGGGTCAGCATGTGGATGTCTCGTTGTTTGACGTTGGAATTGCGTGTATGGCCAATATAGCTCAAAGCTATCTAGCTACTGGAGAGGTGCCTGGGCGGATCGGGAATGCGCACCCACAAGTTGCTCCATACCAAGATTTCACGGCATCAGATGGCAATTTCATGACCGCTGCCAATAATGACAACCAATTTAGGCGAATGTGTGAAACAGTCGGAAAACCAGAGCTAGCGGAGGATACGAGGTTTTTAAGTAACGCTGACCGCGTCAAAAACCGAAAAGAACTTGAGAGTTTATTAAATACCCAATTTGTGGAAAAGCCCAAATCACACTGGATATCTGCGTTACAAGAAGCAGGTTTAACAGTTACATCGATAAACACCCTGGACGAAGTCTTTAAGGATCCTCAAGCCAAGGCTCGAAATTCACTATGGCAAGTAGATCACCCTAGTCTCGGAAAAATTGATTTGCTGGGAAGCGCTCTTCAACATTTAAGCCGAACGCCCGCCCAGCCAACCAGTCATCCTCCTTTATTAGGAGAACATACAACAGAGGTGATGAAGAATGTTTTGGGAATGGATGAACAAAAAATTAAAGAACTAATTTCATCAGAAGTGATAAAAGGGAAATAAAAAGCTTTGCAATCGGATTTTCCTAATAAGGAAAGTCGCAAATCTTGCATTCTAGGAGAATAATCGCAGTGAAAATTAAAAGTATTAAAGCAATAGCAGTAAATCTAAGCCCCAATCCCAAAACACAGCCGAGAGTGGAGCTTGATCCAAATGGTGGCTATTTTGTAAGCCCGATGGATAGATATAATTACGACATAAATGACAGGTCATGGACTTCAAACTGGGATAGGGTCGCATGCGTGGTCACAGCCGAGGACGGCACTTGGGGTCTAGGTACTACAATAGTCTCAGGGCCTGTCTGTTCGATAATAAACGACCATTTCTCTGAATTCTTGGTAGGCCAAAATCCGATGGCAACTGAAAAGCTATGGGACATGATGCGCAGGGCATCATCCCCTCATGGCACGGCAGGAGTGGCAAGTTATGCGATAAGTGCGGTAGACAACGCTATATGGGACCTTAAAGGTAAATTATTGGGAAAACCTGTTTATGAACTTTTAGGTGGTCCTGTCAAAGAGGATATATTTTGCTATGCCTCAAACACTATGCTGAGATATAAAACGAGTGACTATATGGACTGGTTCCTAGAATTAGGTTTCAAAGCCGTGAAGGTATTTCTGAGACACGGGCCTGATGAAGGTCTGGCCGGACTAAACAAAAATGTGGAAATAGTCGCAAATACTAGGGAGCAGATAGGCCCTGATATAGAGCTAGCAGTTGATTCATGGATGTCGTCAAATATAGAGTATGCAGTTCGTGTATCGGAAGCCCTCAAGCCATACAACATCAAATGGCTGGAAGATTACATGCTCCCTGAAGATATGGATAGCTATGCCAAGCTTAGACAAAGAGTTCCTGGACAAATCTTAGCCACAGGTGAACATTGGTACACAATTCACCCTTTCGCTGACGCTGCTGGTAGAGGGTTAGTCGATATACTTCAACCAGATGTGCAATGGGTTGGAGGAATCACAGCAAGCGTACGAATATGCCACATAGCTGAAGCTCATGGGCTAACGGTCATAGGACATGCAGGCATGAATTATCCATATGGTCAGCATTTAGCATATTCAATGCCTGTCATTCCGTGGGGTGAAAGGTCAGAAGGAGTATCACCCCCCGGAGTTCCATTAGAGGAAATGGTCGCATTACCGGGAACACCAGTTATTAAGAACGGTCGAGTAAAACCCTCTGACGCGCCTGGGTTTGGAATAGAAGTGGATCTTGATTGGATAGAAGAGAGGGCTCTTTAGCAAAAAGCCCGCAACTTCAAAATCGAAATCGCGGACTTTCATGCAGGGATTTAAGTCCTAATTCCGAAGGAACCCGACTTTTTCATATTCCCCTTTTACCACTGGTTTTGAATCAATTTCCAACCAATCTTCTAATATTTCTGTATATACACTTCGAAAATCCAAATTAAACCTCAGGTCACCTTCTAATAATTGGTCTGGTGCTAGAGAGGGGTATTCACTATATTGACCTCCCTCCACCTGATCTCCAATAACAAATGCCACGCCACCCGACCCATGATCTGTGCCATTTCCGTTGTCCTTAAGCCGTCTACCAAATTCTGTAAAGACGAACATAATGACGTCGTCACTTTTATTTGCTCGCTTCATATCATCGTAGAAATCGTATATTCCTCCAGAAACATCTGTCAGAAGACCTTCTTGCAAGGCAATTCCGTTGGTATGAGCGTCGAAACTCCCATGCTGGGTATAACAAATCCTTGTCCCAATGTCACCCTGTAAAACTTGGGCAGCGCCTTTCATAGCTTTTGCAAATGAATTTTCGGCATATTCCACATCTGACGAATACCTGTCAGTAACACCACCCAGTATCTCAGCTCCCTTCAAAGCATCAAGACCTGTCTGACTTAGATAATCCATAACAGGCCCGTTTCCAATAGCTTGCGAATACATATCTTTAAAAGCTTGATCTAAATCACTGACATGGTTCATAAGGCCATATGTGTTTAAATCAGTCACAGACGCCACTGGAGCTCCATGAGAAACGAGTGCTCGAGGTAGTCCGGCACCGAAATTAACAGCTGCAACCACATTGTCATGCTTTGGATACATTTGGTTTATAGCATTCCCTAACCAACCTTCATTACCAACTTTGGTTGGTTCTGCAGTGTGCCAAATATCCATAGATCTAAAATGAGATCTGTTTGGCTCGGGATATCCCACCCCGTGAATCACAGCAACTTTACCTTGATCATACAAATCCTTGATTGGGCTCATAACCGGATTAAAGCCTAATCCATCTCCTATCGGTATCACCCTATCCTCTGTTATGCGAACATTGGGACGATTATCCACATAATGTGGATTGTCATATGGAATCACACAATTAAGATAATCGTTACCTCCGGATAACTGGACAACGACTATTTTTTTATCACCCATATTGTTCTCCTCATTCCTATATGTTGATCATTCTATTAAATTCTTTCAAAAATTTGAAATCGATGCCTACAAGTTTCAAGAACATAAGCCCGTCCATCCGCGTCTACCATAACTGAACATGGGTCCCAGAAATATGGTTCGATCCTTGCAGAAATTTCTCTGACGTCATTGGTATCGGTTTTATAAACAGGTACATAACTTGAGCGTGCTCGTTTCTCATCCTGTTGAGATTCAAAATATTCCAGTGCCCATCGATTCAGATCCGCCTCTCCTCTATTCATATATAAAAAATTATACTTCTCGTCAAAAACTTGAAGTTGCTGATTACCCCAGTCAGCCACGTATACGTTACCTTCATTATCCACCGCGACATCCGCAGGCCTATTCAATGGCATATCAGCATCTATGCCTTTCAATAGCTCTGACACAAAATCCCCTTGCTGATTAAACCTAACAATCCTGTTGTTACCCCAGTCAGCCACGTATATATCATTATTAACACCACTAGCTATTCCCCAAGGGTAACGCAACTGTGATTCTGTGTTTTTCGTTGTGTTCAATTGATCTATAAATCTTCCATCAGTATGGTAACGCTGAATCCTATGATTCATTGCATCAGTTACATAAACCACTTCATCCGAGATCAAAAGCCCTGTCGGCCTACGCATTTCGCCTAGCCCTTCTCCCGATACTCCCCACGATCCAATGAGCTCTCCTTCCCTATCAAAGCAGGTTATCCTATCCAATTTTTCGTCTGAAACATACAAATTCTCATTGGAATCAAAGGCTACGGCACTTGGTTCCATCATTTGGCCAATATCCTTGCCTTGGGAGCCAATCTTTCCGAAAAACTCAAAATCTCTCGATACCATCTGTACACCGACGGTTGGGCCTCTTCCTCTACTTGCCACAAAAATCCTTTCGTCAGACCTGATTGCCAGGTGCGCAGGCAATTGAAATCCTCGGCCTCCTTGGTCGGTCGCAAACCCTACGTTGGAGCTATATTTAAGCCCAAATTTCGTCGCTACCATTTAGCATTCACACCCCTCTACATAAGATTATGCGGTTTGATACTCCTGAGTGCAGACAATGAGTTGGATCACCGAAAGAACCGCCAT
>DTSF01000350.1 GCA_012965485.1 Dehalococcoidia bacterium | reverse complement strand
CCACAATTCCAATACTCCCGCTATTAGGCCTATTGGTCGATAGGAGACATGGAGGAAGAATAATTGTTTCTGTTGGCAGTCTCCTTGGAGGTACTGCCTTGGCTTTGACTTCTCAAATAGACAAAGTATGGCAATTCTACATGTTATACGGAATTATCTATGGTTTTGGCACTGCTGCCATGGGTAGCCAACTGGTAGGCCCATCATTGATGGCCAAATGGTTCGTGAGAATGCGGGGAAGAGCGATGGCCATCGGCACCATGGGAATATCAGCAGGTGGTGTTCTTGTCGCGCCTATTGCGGGTTTGACCATCTCCACTCTCGGCTGGAGAGCAGCTTGGGTAGTATTGGGAATGATGGCGATATTTGCCATCGTCCCCGTATCGTTACTATTTCTCAGAAGAAGCCCTGAAGACATTGGACTACTGCCTGACGGAAATACATTTAACCCGAATGAAGAAGTTAACGCAGAAAATGAAGTAAGTTCCTGGACCCTCAAACAATCTATACGGAGCACTCAATTTTGGATACTTTTGCTAATTCAATGTCTAGGCCTCTCAGGTTTAGTGGTGGTCCTATTTCACGAAGTCGCTTACATTCAAGATAAGGGACTAAATATCCAATCAGCAACCTTGGTAGCGACCTCATTAGCTACCTCAGCCATGATTAGCAAACTCCCTTTTGGCTATCTAGCAGAAAAAATGGATATAAGAAGAATCCTTGCGCTTTGCTTGATACCTGCTGGATTATCAACCTACATGATCATACCCATCGATTCTGTCTGGGTTTTGGTAATTTGGGGAGTTATACATGGTTTTTTTATGGGGGGATTCCCTACCCTAACTAATGTGGCATTACCTGAATATTTTGGACGCCAATATATGGGAAGCATTAGAGGAGTTATTGCCCCTATTACCATGATCATTTCGGCTTTGAGCCCACTGATAGCCGGTATTCTTTGGGAGGAAAGTTACAGTTACTCAGTGGCATTTTTCTTGTTTGGGTCCGCCTGGATAACCGGAGGACTACTAACTTTCACATTAAGTAAACCAAAGGGTCCACCTGTTGTTAAAAATATTTCGGAACAAAAAGTGCGAGTTTGACGTGCATTTTTTGCCCTGGTGATAACATGACGTCAATTGTTATGGAGGACAAGCATGGCCCCACCCATTGAATTCATAGGTTTAATACCATCTTGGATCTTAGTATACATAGCAACATTAGGTTGCTTTGGAGCCGCAGCTTCCTTTTTATACATCAGGATGTTTAAGCCTATATTGCAAGGAAAACCTTCTGGAAGAACGGATCAGCTCCCCAAAAGAATCCTTGGAGCCATACCTTATATTCTGGGCCAGAAAAAAGTACTCGAAAGTACCGATATAGCAAGAGACAGAGCAGGGATGGCACACGCCATCATATTTTGGGGCTTTTTGTCCTTCTCCCTAAGCTACCTGGTTTTTATATACGGGGATTCGATTAACCCTAATTTCTCAAAAGCCTTACTTTCTGAAGCTGGATTAACAATTTTCGGAACATACTTAGATATTTTGGCTGTGACCTTGCTGTCCGTGATAGTTTTAGCTGTAATGCGAAGATGGGTATTTACCGCTAATCGTTTGAGGTTTGACCTAACTCAGAAAAGAGAAGCTGCCATAATACTTGCCTTGATAGCCTTCTTGATGATCAGCACGATCATAGGGGAGGCCTTTTATGTTGCTGCACAAAACGTACATTCTCATTCTCCAATAGGTAATTTTTTGGGCGATATAATAAACGAAGGGGGCTTTGACAAGAATGTATCTTCATTTATATACCAGACAAGCTGGTGGATACATCTGACCATAATATTGGGATTCTCCGTCTATATCCCAATATCTAAACATGTTCACCTTGTTGGGGCTCCAATCGGTTTTGTTACACGTCAGTTAGGTGCTAAAGGAACTTTGACAACAATAGCTGACTTTGAAACAGCTGAGTCTTTCGGAGCATCCAAGATGAAAGACTTTAACCAAAAACAACTACTTGATGCCTTCGCCTGTGCTGTCTGCGGCAGGTGTACAGATGTATGTCCTGCCAACCTAACCGGAAAAACACTCTCTCCAAT
Organism: Dehalococcoidia bacterium; assembly: GCA_012965485.1. Next base: position 4,300 of record DTSF01000350.1, on the reverse strand, counting down.
GCATATAGTACAAGGGCTCCGGTACCATATTGCCGATGCTACCTCGGTTGATAACGAAGAGGATATACCCAACATCATTGGATCACGTATAGAGAAGCAAGCCGTATGGGACTGTCTGACATGTGGCGCTTGCACAGAAGTGTGTCCGGTCGGCAATGAACCATTCCACCCTCTAGTAGACATACGACGCTATATGGTCATGGAAGAACCGGACATACCAGAAGGAGCAGAGGGGGCGCTGCGAAATCTGGAACAAAGAGGGCACCCATGGAGTGGCACTATATTCACCAGGGAAAGTTGGTATGAGGGTCTTGATGTAAAAACATTCTCGGAAAACCCAGAGGCTGAATATCTGCTGTGGGTTGGATGCACTAGCGCACTGGAGCAGAGGAGTCAGAGCATTCCCAGAGCCATGGTTTCTATTCTCAATCGGGCTGAGCTAGATTTTGCCATTTTGGGTACCGAAGAAACTTGTACTGGGGATCCAGCGAGAAGGATGGGGAATGAATATTTATATCAAATGCTGGCCAAGCAAAACATAGAAACTTTTAACCGGTATGGCATAAAGAAGATTCTCACTAGTTGCCCACATTGTTTCAATAACATCAAAAATGAGTACCCACATCTTGGGGGCACGTACGAAGTAATGCACTATAGTGAATTAATCTCAGACCTTATTGAGAAAGGAAAAATAAAACCTGTAGTCACTATAAATACCACTTTGGCATATCATGACTCATGTTATTTAGGCAGGCATAATGGTATATATGAGGCGCCGAGACAGGTTGCTAAATCGATACCAGGGTTGGAATTAGTGGAAATGGAAAAATGCAGAGGGAACGGTTTCTGCTGTGGGGCCGGCGGCGGGCACATGTGGTATGAAGAAGAAGGCAACCAAAGAGTTAACCATTCCAGGACAGACCAGTTCTTGGAAACAGGTGCTGACATTGTAGGAGTTTCGTGCCCATTCTGTATGCAGATGATGGAAGAGGGTATCCAATCCAAGGGAGCAAACAAATCGAAGCAGGTGAAAGACTTGGTAGAGCTGCTAGAAGAAAGTCTGGGTTAACTTTTATCTTCTTCAGATTCTTCCATAGCAACATATTTTGATGGGCATTTAACTATCACAATTTGGCTATCAAATTCCTGCCCTGGGGTATGAGTGCCTTCAAGAATAATTTCTGAGTGCTCATTAAAAAACAAATCTGGCAACACTCCATTATGCACCGCTCCAATTTCACCTATTCCATCCACCAGTGCAAAATGGGCTAAGGTGGACCCTTCAACCCTATGAAAAGACCCTGGTTTTAGTTTGCCACTAACCCTCACCGTACGTCCTTCAGCAGTAGCAGGCTGTCCGGATATCTCGCTCACAGTAAAGTAATAAACCATTGCTCCCTGAAAAGCCATGTATGCGAAATACCCTAGAGCGGCACACAATACAACAGCGGCGAAAAGAAACTTGCCTCGGTGGCTTGTCATTTTGGATTCGGAGATATAATTGTCGATACTTCGATCATTCATTTTGGGTGTTATTCTTTTTCAGAAATGATTTTTCTTAGCATAGCTACCTCATTTCCCATCTCTTTCAACCTTCGAGAAAGAAAGAAAATATACCCAAAAAATAAAGCCCAGACTAAAAAAAACACTGCAAACAAATATTTCAAATTTGCTTCAGGATCATTTTGTTTGGCTTCACTAACTAATGCAGAATCGGCAAAAACAAAAGATTTTTCCAAAACCCACATAGACACAACAGCGATGGATATGAATGACACTAACCCAAGAGACCTACTAATTAAGGGATACATACTGATGAACCTCGTCTAAATCATCTTCGCATTTTCTCATTTGAATTCTTTCTGACATCAGGTAAACATAAAAAATGGTAAATGTGATCAACGACACAAAAAATGTTATGTACATTTTGCCATCTATGTCAGAACCTGATTCTGCAAACGGCCCAATATTTAGATTGGGATGGGCAGTCCTCCACCAAATCGACGCCAAATATATAATCGGTGCATCAATAGCCCCTAACAAGGCCACAACCGAAGCATACCGCCGCCCTTGAGACCCCGGGGCGGAGAAAGAACGAACCATCAGATAGCCGACGTATACAAACCAAAGAATTAAGGTAGTAGTAAGTTTAGGATCCCAAGACCACCAAACTCCCCAAACCGGTTTGGCCCATATTGCTCCAGTTATCAATATTAGAGTAGCAAATATAACTCCCAACTCAGCGGCGGCATATGCAATAGCGTCCCATAGGTTTTTTCTTGTTAACAGATGGATCACGCTAGCTATACCGACCACAAAAATAGAAACCATTCCGATCCAGCCAAGAGGAACATGAATATAAAATATTCGTTGCGAAACACCCAGGTTCTTTTCAGTAGGCACCCACATAAATACCATATATATGGTCACGAGCATTAAAGTGCAGCTAGCGACAAATAATATCGTTTTCATTTCCTAATAATTAACCCTTAACCTGCGGGAATAAAGACTTCAATCGATAGATTGAGACCGATGCTAGTGAATTATATCACTAACTATCAAGAATAATTAGAGAACTAGCTAGTAACAGCCCCAACTGAGGCCGAAGACACTAATTTGGCATATTTGGCCAAAACACCTCTCTCGTAATTGGGTTTTCTTGGGCTCCACTTTGACCTTCTATCTTCTAGCTCTTTAGCAGTCAATTTTACGCTCAGGTCCCGTGCTTCTATGTCCAGATTAATTATGTCCCCATCCTCTATCAACCCAATTGGGCCCCCTACTGCCGCCTCCGGGGAGACATGCCCTATTGAACCACCTCTAGTTGCCCCTGAGAATCTACCGTCGGTAATAAGAACTGTCGTTTCCCCCAAACCAGCACCCATGATTGCCCCCGTCACAGCCAACATCTCCTGCATTCCCGGTCCGCCTTTAGGTCCCTCATACCTTATGACAACCACATCACCATCTTTGATAGACCCCCCTGTGACGGCCTCAAAAGCACTACGCTCTCCATCAAATACCCTTGCTGGTCCCTCATGTTTTTCAATCTTGGTTCCGGCAACTTTTATGACAGCTCCTTCAGGAGCTAAATTACCTTTGAGAATAGCTAGTCCTCCGGTTGAACTTTTTGCGTTAGAAACCGAAAAAATCACCCTCTCATCTGGCTTTGTATCAACATCAGAAAGGTTCTCTCCTAGGGTTTTACCATTAATAGCCTTGGCATCACCATGTAACATTCCTGCATCTAGCAATTCCTTTAGTACTACTTGAACCCCCCCAGACCTATCGACATCAGACATTACATAATTTCCTCCCGGCCGTAGATCAGTTAGGTATGGTGTCTCCCTTGAAAGAATATCGAAATCATCTATTGTTAAATCGACCTCTGCCTCTCTTGCAATGGCCAAAAGGTGAAGAACTGCATTGGTAGACCCTCCCATCGCCAACACCAACCTTATCGCATTCTCAAAAGCCTTTCGGGTCATGATATCCCTAGGTTTAATCCCATTTTCGAGCATGTAATATAAATGTTTACCTGCCTCGTGAGCCACATCCAAATTTCGAGGGTCCACCGCAGGGATAGATGCGGCACCGGGTATTGACATACCCATCGCCTCAATAGCTGATGCCATAGTGTTCGCCGTAAACATGCCGGAACAGGCTCCTTCTCCAGGACAAGCCACCCGCTCCATGGCTATCAATTCTTCTAGCGAAATTTGTCGAGTCGAGAATGCTCCGACCGCCTCGTACATATCTTGGACATTTATGTCCTTACCCGCATAGTTGCCTGGAAGAATGGCACCTCCATAAACAAAAATCGACGGTATGTTGAGACGCGCCATAGACATCATGGCCCCTGGCATATTTTTATCGCATGCCCCCACAACGGCCAAACCGTCCATCCCTTCAGTAAAACACACGGTTTCAATAGAATCTGCAATCACCTCGCGGCTTACCAAAGATCCCTTCATCCCCTCCGTACCCATCGATATTCCGTCGCTAATCGTGATGGTGCCAAACATAAAAGGTACACCCTGAGCATCCCGTATCCCTTCTTTCACTTTATCTGCGATCCTTGTCAAATGCACATTGCACGGGGTGACATCGCTGGCCAAATTAGCAACGGCAATGAATGGTTTTTCCATATCCTCGTCGTCTAGCCCAACGGCCCTTAGCATAGATCTCGCTGGAGCTCGATCCGGGCCCAAACTGACTTCTGCAGATTTATGTTTCAACAATTTTGATACCAGACTAAAATCCTCGACATTCTGCGCTCAAAAAGTATTGTCTTTATGGT
>DTSF01000349.1 GCA_012965485.1 Dehalococcoidia bacterium | reverse complement strand
AACATTTTAGAACAGAACACTTGTTCTGTCAATTTATATCGGTGAGTATATCTGCATTACAAGATTTAGATGATATAAAGACCCTCTTCTGAGATAGAATACCTAATAACAATCGGCCATAGAGGTATAGCATCATGGGAAGGCTGGAAAATAAGGTGGCAATAATTTCTGGAGCGGCGAAAGGGCAAGGAGCCTTTGAGGCAGCTCTTTTTGCAAAAGAAGGTGCCAAAGTTGTATTGGCAGATGTAGACATAGAATCATGCGAATCAAATGCCCAGAATATAGTGAAATCAGGGGGTGAGGCTGTTGGAATATACCTAGATGTGACCTCTCCTACCGGCTGGAAAGATTGTATCAAAAGTACCATCGAAAAATATCAGAGTTTAACTGTACTTGTAAATAATGCTGGCATATATAGTAGGATACCAATTGAAGAGGCATCGAGTGAGGAATTTGACTTGATAATGGCAGTGAACCTCAAAGGGGTTTTCCTGGGCACCAAATATTCTATTCCGGAAATGCGCCATTCCGGAGGTGGTTCAATTATCAACATCTCCTCTACCGCAGGGCTAGTGGGAAACCAAGGAGGCGGAGCCTATGGTGCATCAAAGGGTGGGGTTAGACTTTTTACCAAATTCACCGCAATACAGCATGCTTCGGATAACATAAGAGCTAATTCTGTTCATCCCGGTCCAATAGACACGGATATGATCGCAGATAATATATCCACTCCGGAGGGAAGACAAAACTCTATATCCAGGATACCTTTGGGACGCATAGGAACTATAGAAGACGTCGCTATGGGTGTCTTATTCCTAGCCTCTGATGAATCTTCATATATGACGGGGTCAGAATTGGTCATAGATGGAGGAATTACAGCTCAGTAGACTTGTAATAATTATGTGGTGGTACAGTTGGTGAAATACTGATTAATCAAATTGCTTTTAATGAACATAATGCCTGACTTCAAAGCGATTATACTGGCAGCCGGAGCGGGAACTAGAATGAAATCTAGTCTACCTAAGGTGTTGCATAAGCTGTCTGGAAAACCAATGATAGCCCTAGTTATGGATTCGATAATTAAGGCTGGGGTAAACGATATCATTGCTGTCGTACCATCCTGCCATGAACCATTCAAAGAAACCTTCGAGGGAAAGATAGCTATTGCGGTCCAAAAACACCCGAAAGGAAGCGGACACGCTTTATTGCAATGTAGGCAAAAGGCGTCCAACATTGAGAATATACTTGTCATAAATGGCGATATGCCTTTGATTGAGGCAGAAACTCTTTCCGACCTTATGAAGCGGCACAAAACATCTAAGGCTGACCTTACTTTACTAACTGGGAAAGTCACCGATCCTAGAGACTTCGGACGTATAGTTAGAAACGATGAGGGGAAAGTGATTAACGTAGTAGAAGAATCCGAGGCCGATGTAGCTCAACTGCTTATCAATGAGGTCAATGCAGGGGCCTATTGTTTCAAAACTTCATGGTTATGGGCAGCCTTGGAATCCCTGAAACCATCCAAGTCTGGGGAGTTTTTCCTCACTGACCTAATATCTTTTGCTGAAAGTATAAACTTGACTATAAAGTCCATTAATACGGATTATCAGGAAATAATAGGAGTAAACAATAAATCAGATTTGGCGAAAGCCGAAATGATATTGAGAACCACGACCTGTGAAAGCCTAATGAAAACTGGAGTAAGAATTATAGATCCTGATACGACATACATTGACCTGGAAGTATTGGTGGGGCCCGACACCGTAATTTTTCCAAACACTCATATCAGAGGAAGTACCAACATTTCTTCAAATTGCAAAATAGGTCCAAATTGCGAAATTACAAATAGTTCTATTGGGTCAACTTGTATAATCAGGTCCTCAACCATCGAATCCACCATGATTCATGATAACGTATCAATTGGGCCATATAGCCACATTAGAGATGGGACCGTCCTACACGAGGATGTTAGTATAGGTAATTATGTGGAAATAAAAAACAGTACGTTAGGTCGAGGCACAAAATCAGGTCACCATTGCTATCTTGGAGACTCAGATATAGGTTCCAATGTCAATATAGGGGCAGGGACTATAACTTGCAACTACGATGGTGAACAAAAACATAGAACCACTATAAAGGACAATGCCTTCATTGGATCTGATACAAAGCTCGTCGCCCCAGTGACCATCGGAAAACAATCTATTACAGGGGCAGGATCAATAGTCACAAAGGATATACCTGACTTTGCAAAAGGAGTCGGTTCCCCAGCTCGTATTATAAAGGAGGATAGGTCTTCATAGACCCAAGCCAAATTGGATACTGATATAAGTGATTTATCAAGTTTAACCGTTATAGTTTCGATCACATTTTTCACATTGATAAGCTTCGTACAACATGTAATTGGTACGGTTACCAGAGAATCCATATTCATATGGCGAAGTGAAGAAAGGTCCGGATTAGAGAAATTAGAAGATCTTTTCCGTAAGGCCGACCAGTCAAATTCAGCATTTTCAATCATAAAAACGATATCTCTAGCATCCGCAGTGATAAATTGCTATTTCATATTTTATCAACCCTCACAGAATCAACTTACATCCTATGATTTCGGGCGAATAAGTCTCATAGCCATATCCACCCTTATAGTTCTAGGGGTGTTAGAAACAATAGCAAAGGTAGCTGGACGACACAGCGGGCCTAGGGTTGCGGTACGGATCTATAGGATAGCTATTTTCATTGGCACAACTCTGAGACCAATCACACGCTCTCAAGAACGTCTAATAGAGATAAGCACTGCAGAAGAAAACCCTTCAGATATCAGTGAAAACAGTAATATTGCGATGCAAATGGACGACGAAGGCGAACCTCTCGAGGAACATGAAGTACGAATGATACGGGGTGTCTTCCAATTAGATAAAACAGTAGTGAGGGAAATTATGATTCCCAGAGTAGATATGATCATTGCCGATATATCAACACCTATAAATGATGTGGTGGACATAATGATCAGAGAAGGCCATAGCAAAATACCAATTTACAGAAATGAAACGGACCAAATTGAAGGTATCGCACATTCAATGGACATCCTAGGTCAAATAAAATCTGCGGAATCAAATAATAATAGTGAATTGAAAGAATTCCTTCGTCCAGTGCTGTTTATACCTGAATCAAAAACACTAGAGTTTTTGTTAACTGACTTCCAAGACAAACGAATGCAGATGGCTATAGTGATAGACGAATACGGTGGAGTATCAGGTCTCGTTACAGTGGAAGATTTAGTAGAAGAAATCGTCGGAGAGCTTCATGACGAATTTGATACACGTGATCTAGGAATAAGGGAAGTAGAAAAGAATGAATTCTACATGGATGCCAGCATAGCCATCGATGACATCGCTCTTTCTATCGGAGTCTCTTTTGAAGGTGAAGGGTTTGACACTATTGGAGGATTCGTTTTACACGAACTTGGAAAAATCCCAAGCCCCGGAGATAACTTTTCCTACAACAACCTTTCTATTGAAGTGATTTCCACAGTTGGCCGAAGACTTAGGGAAATAAAGATCCTTAAAACCTAGTAGATTTGAGAAAGCTAAACCTAAGCACGTTTTACAGTGGCTATACTGCCCATTGTCTCATGATTTTGTGAGCATCCTACAAATCGCTTGTTGGCGCCCACGGCCGATCCACCCTGTTCAATAATATTAAACATCTAATACCCCTAGCACACCCAGGATTTTGACGAAATAAATGTAAACTCTAATGGTTACTGCTCTTACTTTCCTCAAGCACTTCTAACATTCAAATTCAATAAATTGATTCGCCACCGATTGTAAGGATTTCATATACTAAAACTTAAAAGGCTCCCAAACAGTTAAGTTTGAAAGCCTTCTATTAGCTAGGTTCTGTGTTGCCTAACCGATTTGATTCAGTTAGGAATTCAGTTTGCTTATTTATCAACTACTAGTAACGGAGCGGTGGCTTCTGAATTGGAGGAGCCTCTGGCAGTAAGTGTATAGAGGCCAGCATCCAGAGTGGCCTTAACGTCGATTTGGAAGGCACCTGAGGCATTTGCTTCTCCTCCTGCCAATATCTTATCAACTCCGTCAGCTGCACCAACACCGATGATGCTAACCATTTCACCAGCTTCAAATCCTGCGCCGTAAACAATGGAAGTACCACCAGCCTCTGTAGGTGTCGCTGCCAAGCTAGCCGATATGGTCCCAGCTGGAGAAGATGTTGATACTATCGTTATGGGGGCACTTGCTTTGCTACCACTTCCGCCCTGCGCGAACACAGTAGAAGGGCCGCCTGCCCTACTTATGATAGCGGCCTTTTCAGACACGAAATCAAACGATACTTCAAAGGCTCCTGCACCATTAGCCGTTACCTGTGAACCTCTTCCACCACCAATAATCGGTGACAAACTTGAGTCGATTCTAAGCTGTATCACGACTGGTTCATTTGGCTGAAAGCCCGAACCAGAAACACTAAATTCCTCAGACATTGTTACCTTAGACTTACTAACAGCTATATTACCCTCTGGCGCTACAGCGTCAGAACCATCGGGGCCTGCTGGTCCTTGAAGGCCAGGGGCACCGCCTGGGCCAGGGTTACCAGGTAAACCTGGAAGACCAGGCTCTCCTTGCGATCCCTGAGAACCAGCTACTCCAGGACTACCGGGACTGCCTGGATGACCAGACAAGCCGGCAGCGCCTGCTGCACCGGGAGCACCACATGCTGATAATACGAATAATATTGCTGAGAAAACCAGGGTTGCTGACAACGCCTGAAGGCTAAATAGCTTTCCCATTTGACCCCCTTCTTTACTGTAAAGGAACGAATTTTAGTCCAAACTTATTTATTGAAGAAGCAAGCAGCAAAACAGCAGCAAACCCCTAACAACGGCGAATGAACGGTTTCATGATATGCACCACCCCAAGGTATGTCAAGTTATTTCCGTGCCTAATTCATCACTCCGAAATAACCATCCAAACAAGGGGCTATAAACTGAATCGCAGTCACTCCCCGTCCAACCGTAGAATTTTAGTTGAATAACTACGAATAATCAACAGTTGGGAATATACTATGCTAGAATTTTGCACGGTCGCACCGTGAAATGATTTAGCAGGTGCATAGTTTGGACAGATGTGATTAGAAAATAGTATATGGTGACATCAAACTGACTATGAGTGATAGCAATAGTCATTCAGCCTCCTGGATTCTGCTCGCAGCTTTCGCATGCCTTGGGGTGCCATCGGTTACGATGGTTTTTGGGGGTCTCCATTTCCACCCAATTTTGGACGCATTCATTTTTGGAATGGGTATTGTGGGCGCCGCATTCTTAATTTCTTGGGCTGCAGAGGCTGCACAGTTAGATGTATCAGCATCTTTTGCCATCGCAATATTAGCCCTAATCGCAATTCTTCCAGAGTATGCTGTGGAAGCTGTATTAGCTTGGGACGCTGGCCAATCATATAGCACTGCTAGTGCCATAGTAACCCCAGAAATGGAAAGGGTGGCTGCCAATGTGACTGGCGCAAACCGCCTACTGATTGGGCTTGGTTGGTCTGCCGTGATCCTTATATTCTGGATTAAAAGAAGGTCCTCATTAAACATGGCAAATACCATGGGGCTTGAAATATTAATGCTATCCGTAGCAACCGCTGTTACTTTTTTAATATTTTTTATGCAGCAGGTACATCTAATAGTTGCTGCTGCCTTGATTGCCCTGTATTTGGTTTATCTTTGGTTAAGTTCAACCAAAGAGTCAGAGGAACCCGAATTGATGGGCCCTTCTTTTGCTATAGGAGAGCAATCTAAGCTGGTCAGAAGACTTATTGTGTTAGGGCTGTTCGCTTATTCGGCCTTTGTTATAGTCGTTGCAGCAGAGTCGTTCGTCCATTCTCTTGTAGAAACAGGCCGGGAATTTGGTATTAGTGAATTCCTCTTAATACAATGGATAGCCCCATTAGCCTCGGAATCGCCTGAAATAATAATAGCTGTTCTGTTTAGCCTGAGAGCAAATCCAATCGCAGGGTTAACAACTTTAATATCTGCAGAAGTCAATCAACTCACTTTGCTAGTTGGCAGTATGGTCGGGATTTTCAGTCTTTCTGCTGGAGAATTATTAAGCTTCCCGTTAAATAATATGCAATCTGTGGAATTCTTATTAACGGCTGCTGTATCTCTACTAGGAGTTATATTGGTTTTACCGCGAGTCATTGGGTGGAAATCAGGACTTATATTGTTGGTAATGTTCCTGGCACACCTACCATTCACCGAAACTGATCAACGGATGTTATTCACCTACGGATATATAGCAATTGCAGCAGTTTTGATTGGCTACCAGTTATACGCAAAATATTTGTCTAAAAGCTAGTCAGTAAATTTACTTTGATCCTACTGCCATTTTTGGGGCCGGTTCG
>DTSF01000348.1 GCA_012965485.1 Dehalococcoidia bacterium | reverse complement strand
AACTCCAAACTATGTTGCTCTATAGTTTTTGAGGTGGGATGTAACCCCTTAATAGCACAATAATTTGTTACGGGTACTCTATTTTTATTGGCGATGAGAAATATTTGAGAGACGCATTTGCCGTTTGAAGTTCAGTTATTAGTACTTGCCTCTAGACATATTTGTAAAATGGTCCGCTAACTTCAAACGTAATCCCCCGACCATCCTTTCCACGTTGAGAACTGAAATACAAACGCCGTCCAGATGGATCAAACGCGGGCCCGGTCACCTCAGAACCTCCGTGGCCAATCATTCTCATAATCGGAAAGACTTTCCCAGTTTTTTGAGAAATGCCAACAATCTCCAAATTACCTGCATCCTCGGCCACCAGAATTAGCCCCCGATTTAAGACTGTGAGATTATCCGGTTGAGTTAACGATCCGCCACCTTCATATACTTTGTGTAAATATCTTGTACTTGTGTCGTACGTCCAGATCGTATTGTCGCCAGTTGTAGCGAATAATACTTTTCCTGGCCCTTTGTGATAGCAGGCACCTTCTCCCCTATTAAACGTTGTGTAATCAACTTTCTTGTTCCTACCCCTTTCCATTAAGGCCTTACTTCCGGTCTTGGGATGGGCCAATGGTTCTGGAACTCTTACCCAATCAAGCTTATTCCTATTTACCAATCTAGCTACTTGCAGGGTACCCTTACTGTAATTAGCTTTCGTTTTTGATTTTCGTTTTGGAATAAATCTATAGAACCCACCATTACCATGATCCTCCGTCATATAGGCAATGAATGTTTTTGGGTCTACGACTGCTGCTTCGTGGTAAAACCTACCCATGGCCGTATGTCGACGAGGAGCTTTTCGCCCGAACGGGTCGCATTCCCAAACAAACCCTTCGCTAGTTTCCTCACACGTTAACCACGTATTCCACGGTGTTGGACCACCCGAACAGTTGCGACTCGTTCGTTTGCATATTGAATACGCATCAATAACCTTTGCATTTCTGTCAAATACAAGCGCCCCGACACCTCCACCTCTATCTCCCACTTCAGAATTCGACACATAGATCCACCCTTTCTTTGCGGTGCGAAAAACAGCACCACCATCTGGAAGGGGATGCCACTCATAGTTGGATATTCGCGACGGTCTTTCCCCAGATTCGGCAACAATTCGGGATCTAAATCCTCTTAACAACATTAAGCCGTTCTTATCTTTGTTCTTAAGCAAATAAGACGAGGACGGGATAGCAGAGTGAGCTAGACTGTCCGTCACCCAGCTGGGCAAAAAAGTTGCCCCAACAGATATTCCGAAACCGTTGACGATGCTGGCCAATAATTGCCGTCGAGTTAGCATGCTCATGGCATAGAAATTCCTGGAATCCTCATCTATATCCCAGTGTCAATATCGGCATTCTATTCCAACAGCCAATAGAGCCCCTAGATAAGGTGGTTTAGACATGCTTTATGTTTATACGAACAAAAGTAACCCCCAGTAACCTAAATAGAATGTCAGATAAAGCCGAAACAAGAGGATTTGACCCGGATTAAAGGTCAACCAAAAAACTCCCCACCGCTGCATTGGCTAGATATTCGAATTCGTTGTTCTTTCAAATGGGGGGTGCGGCCCCGGCGCAAAGAGAAATCAGGCTTAAGATCTAGCCTGCTCTGGGTGTGCTGAAAATGTGCTGAAACTGGGTCCATTCCAGTCCTTTCCAGTCCATTCAGGTCCGTTTG
>DTSF01000347.1 GCA_012965485.1 Dehalococcoidia bacterium | reverse complement strand
GCTCCACCTCGAGAACAAGTTTTTCATCTCCTATGGTGGTCTCCAAGGCGTTGTACACCAGTGGCATGCCATCAGGTGGAAATTCCGCGTCCACCACTGTTCCAATTACCTGTACTATCTTTCCCGTTGCCATTTTATACTCCTGAGCCTAAACAGCCTTAAATTTCTTAGCTTTCAAGTGCGGCTACTCCCCCAACAATATCGAGGAGTTCCGTTGTGATTTTCTCTTGTCTTAATTTATTCATTAGCAAGGTCAGATCTTCAACCATTTCGTTGGCATTATCAGTGGCCTGATTCATAGCTACCATTCTTGCTGACTGCTCACTTGCATTCCCTTCTAGTACCGCATGATGTACCAAAGTTTCAACGTACCTTGGAAGCAACCTTCCAAGAACTTCAGCTGCATTTGGTTCAAATATATAGCCAACAGCATTGGTTGCGACTCCACTAGGTATCACCGGAAGCAATGGTTCTATGACAGGTCTCTGAAGTGTTGTGTTTACAAATTGGGCATATATTAGATGGAACGAATCCACAATTTCATTTGAAAACGCTTCCGTTATAGCCCCTGCAATCGGAAGGGTGTCACCGGGGCTGGGCCTATCACTTATTCCGGTATATTCAGCAATTATTTCAAGGTTATTTCGTCTTGCGAAATCAAGACTTTTTTTTCCTACCGCTACTACTTTAACAGGAGCGCTTTGTGATTTAATAAAATCACTAACAGATCTCAATATGTTGGCCTTAAGCCCCCCGGTAAGACCTCTGTCTGGTGCAATTATGGCAATCCCGGTAGTTTTTATCGAGCGGCTTTCCAACAAGGGTTGGCGGGATTCTTCATCATCCACCTGGAAAACCACATTGGAGACTATCGCAGCCATATTTTCCGCGTACGATCTACCCTGGGTGGCAGCGTCCTGGCTTCTTCTCAATTTCGAAGCAGCGATCATAGACATCGCTTTAGTAATTTTCGCCGTATTTTCGACGCTTCTGATACGCCTAGCTATTTGTCTAACACTAGCCATTTAGTTAGCCAACCCGCTTTTCTTGAATTCCTCTATCGCAGAATTCAGCGACGCTCGAGAATCATCAGTCAGATCAGCCTTATCTGCTATAGCCTTCAAAAGATCTCCATGGTTAGAACTCATATATGCATGGAGGGCCTCTTCCCAACCGATTACGTCAGCTATTTCCACGTCGTCCAAATATCCTTCGTTTAGGGCATACAAAATAACGACTTGTTGCTCAACTGGCAAAGGCACGTTTTGACCTTGTTTCAATACCTCAACACTTCTTTGTCCTCTCTCCAATTGTCTACGAGTAGAGGCATCAAGATCATCCGTCCCAAATTGAGCAAAAGTTACAAGTTCCCTGTATTGTGCTAGCTCAAGTCTTAGCTGTCCTGCAACTGCTCGCATTGCCTTAGTTTGGGCTGCGCTCCCTACACGGGACACTGAAACCCCAACGTTAACAGCTGGCCGTGTACCAGAGTTGAATAACTCCGGTTCCAAGTATATTTGTCCGTCTGTAATGGATATGACATTAGTGGGTACATAAGCCGACACGTCTCCAGCCTGGGTTTCAATGACTGGTAAAGCTGTTATCGATCCACCGCCATGAGCGTCATCCATCTTCGCAGCTCTTTCCAACAATCTACTGTGAAGATAAAAAACATCTCCAGGATAGGCTTCTCGACCGGGCGGGCGTCGCAGTAGCAACGTC
>DTSF01000346.1 GCA_012965485.1 Dehalococcoidia bacterium | reverse complement strand
GGCTCAGACTTAAGAATGGCGAATTTGAGGAATGCAAGCTTAGATGGAGCTAATCTCAGCAATGCCAATCTGGAAGGGGCAGATTTGCGTGATACTTCGCTGAAGAATGCGAATCTTGCAGAGGCCAATCTGGAGGGTGCAGATCTGAGAGAGGCAAACCTCACGGAAGCAAACCTTACGGGTGCAATTCTTCAGGCGGCAGATCTTAGGGGGGCCGACGTTTGGCAAGCTGAGTTTTACGATACAAATCTAAACAAAGCTCAGATAGAAGGGGTTAATATTTGGCATACAAAAAGATCTAGGGCAGATCTGTGGAGGATCTGGGATGAGCCAGATTAAGGAAATTCAAAGTACAACGGCTATACATATAACTCAGTGAACGAGAGATTGGTATAACAGGATGAAAGATATGAGCCGTGCAGAAGTTGCAGGAGCTGTAGAGACGGGGAACAGTCTGGATGGCGCCGAAATGTCCGGGTTAGAACTACGAGAAATGAAGTTTCACGGGTCATCATTAATAGGAACTAATCTTAGTAACGCTGATCTAACTCAAGCTGATCTCAACGGTTCGGATCTCACCGGAGCCAACCTCACCGGAGCTACTCTATGTGGGGCCGACCTGAGAGGCGCAAAATTGAGGAATGCAAATTTGGCGGGAGCCGACTTATCACCGGCGAACCTAGAGGAAACTTATCTTATGGGCGCGGACTTGTCTTACTCTGATTTGTCTTCGGCCAACTTAAGGGGTAGTAATTTGACCGATGCGAATCTTGAGGGAGCAAACATGGCCGATGCTAATTGTTGGGGGGCCACCTTCTCGGGCGCTAATATGAACGAAGTAATACTGAAGGGGACCGACTTCAGGATGGGAGCTGACCTGTCCAGCGCTGTCGGACTCTCAAAAAGTTCCCTAGACGATGCGATTCAATGAACGAATTCGTGAATATTTAAAGGCAGGTATGAAATGACGAACGACCTGATCAATATTGGTTTTATTGGTGCTGGGGGCAACACCCGGTTGAGACACTTACCAGGCTTTAAGGACATAGAAGGTGTGACTCTTGCTTCGGTGGCAAACCGTAGCAGGGAGTCTGGTCAAAAAGTGGCTGATGAGTTTGGCATAGGGAAAGTCTATGACGACTGGAAGGAACTTTTACAAGGCTCAGACTCCAATGCGATTTGTATCGGAACATGGCCATATATGCATTGCCAACTTGTAGTGGAAGCGCTTGCCGCCGGTAAACACGTGTTAACGGAGGCTCGGATGGCTATGAATTCCAAAGAGGCCCGAGCAATGCTGATTGCGTCTCTCGCTAGTCCTAATCTTATTGCCCAGGTCGTACCATCTCCAATGACCCTTGGCGTCGATAAGAAAATAAATCAACTTATAGCGGAAGGATACCTCGGCGATATCCTTTCGGTCGATTTGGTGATAGGCCAGGGCGGATTCAAAGAGACAGAGTCGTCATTTCACTGGAGGTATGACAGGGACATCAGTGGTAATAACATAATGACTATGGGTATCTGGTATGAAGGGATTATGAGATGGTTAGGGCCTGCTGAGTCAGTAACCTCAATCAACAGGATTCACGTGAAAAGTAGGGTTGATGAAGCAGGTATTAACCGACACATCGATGTGCCGGACCACGTTGAGATTCTCTGTGAGATGGCTTCAGGTCCTGTTATGAGGATGAGATTGAGTTCTATAACCGGGCTGGGTCCAGCCGATGGTGTTTGGCTATTTGGTACAGAGGGGACATTGTTTCTAAAGGGTCCATCGAGGGCTACAAGAACCCCAGCATCTCTGACTGGCGGACGAAGAGGTGACTCTGAGCTCACCCCGATAGAGATTCCGGCTGATCAACAAGGAGCGTGGCGGGTGGAAGAAGAGTTTATCAATGCAATTAGGGGAATTGAGCCAGTGACGCACACAAGCTTCTTTGATGGCCTCAAATATATGGAATTTACTGATGCCGTCACCATTAGCGCTCAAACAGGCCAGAAGGTACGGCTGCCCCTTATATGAAGATAAAACCGGCTCCAATAATAAGGAATGAATACAGTTATATAGCCATGCTGGTAAGTGAGTAACCTATGACGAAACTTTCTTTCGGGGTGTTCGACGTAATGAGTCGAGCCGTGGCAGAGTCCTATCCAAGTGCGGCAGATATGTACGACGATCATATCCAACTGGCGGCCGAAGTAGAACAGAAGGGATACGAATACTATTTTTCAATTGAGCACCAATCTTCCCCTCTAAGTTATTTAACGTCCCCAAATGTGTATTTTGCCTCCCTGGCAAGGAATACAAGCGTCCTCCGCTTCGGTATGATGATTTATCAGATGCCATTTCATCATCCGATTAGGCTAGCGCAAGAGTCTGCGACTTTGGATCACCTCTCTAGAGGTAGATTCGAATTTGGTGTAGGAACTGGAATATCGCCCCATGAGTTTATTCGATGGAATATTCCATACGAATCTCGGAGAGAACAAAGCCATGAAGCCCTTGAGGTAATCAAGCAAGCGTGGTCAAAAGGTGTAGTGACGTTTGAAGGCAAGCATTTCAATTTCGTTGAAGTGCTTACCGAACCTAGGCCTTTCCAGGTTCCCCATCCTCCGATCTGGTACGCTGCTCATAGTCCGCATAGTTTTGAATTTGCGGCAAAGCATAACTTCAATGTTTCCCAGAACATAGACGTAGACTCCGTCGTGGCGGAGAAGTTTGATATGTGGCGGAAGATGTTGAAAAAGTACAAGCATGCCGCCCCAACGCCATTAGCCTTTCTTACGCGTCACGTTCACGTTGCAGAAACTGACGAAAAAGCCAGGGAACAGGCCGAGCCTCACCTAGTGACCCCCAGGGATAAGGACCCAGAGTTTCATGAAGCTGGTCAGGCTGCAGTGGCTCAGGCTGGTCTTGAAGTAAGTCCAGACGGTAGATACCAGAAGAGAACTCAGACAAAAGAACACCAGGAGCTGAGAAGAGTTTTTCTTGAGAGACAGCATTCGTATGACTTTTGGATAGATAATGGACTAGCTCTCGTTGGTAGCCCTGAGACGGTCACACGAAAGCTCAAGGAACAACAGGATCTGATCCAAATGGATATTTTCTGCGCGCGGCACGGAATCGGCCGTATTCCTATGGCTCAGGCCAGGGAGTCGATAGAGTTGTTTTCCAAAGAAGTAATGCCTGCCTTCAAATAAAAGAGGGGGCATAAAATGCCCCAAAATTATGCCCCGCACATAGAACCACAATGACTGACTCTTAATCAGTAGGTTTTAACTAAGGCACCACGAGTTATCCGAAGTTACTTATCTATGTATTCCTTGTGATAGCTGTTATAACTGGCAGCGTCCATTTCTTTATATTGTTCGTTCAAATGTTCCAACAGATATTCTGCAACCGCGGAAGCTCTTCTCTGGAAATCGCCTTACCTTCCTTAATCGCATCCAATCTCAGTTTTCGGCTATGATGTGGACTAACCAAGCATGCCTTTTTGTGAAACTACATCAGACAAGTAAAGGGAAGGAGAAGCTACATGAAACTTGCATTGCAATATGAAATGCAGAGACCGGAACTAGATGATCACCTTGTCGTAAAGGAAACAATGGAACAATGTATTCTTGCAGACCAGGCCGGTTTTAATTATGTGTGGTTTGTTGAACACCATTTTCTAACAGGATTCTCAGCATCACCCTGCCCCGACGTATTCTATGGAGCTCTAAGCCAACGAACAAAAAATATTCGGCTTGGTCTAGGTGTAGTCATTCTCCCTTACCACCATCCAGTACGAGTAGCAGAACGTGTGGCTATGTTGGATCACCTTTCCGAAGGGCGGGTAGATTTTGGCACAGGCCGATCTGCACCCTACGAATTAACAGGAATGGGCCTCGATCCGAGAGATAGTAGAGAAATGTGGGAAGAGTCCCTTTCTATGGTTCCTGATATATGGAGCACGGACTGGTATTCACATGAAGGAAAATATTGGCAAGTCCCAGAACGCCAGATACTGCCAAAACCCTTCCAGAAGGACCACCCACCAATATGGGTCGCTGCTCTGCAGCCAGCAACTTATGAAATTGCCGCTTCAAAAGGGATTGGCGTTCTTTCATTTGGTTCCAGTGCTCCAGACTCACTCGCCCCATATGTCAAGAAATATAAGGAAGATATTAAGAAAGCTACTCCCGTCGGAAAAGAGATAAACAACCAGTGGGCTAGTTCCACGCTAGGCGTTTGCCTAAAAGACGGCAAGAAAGCTAGAAATATGGGTGCGGAGTCCTTAAAGAATTTCTTCGGACCAGATCGTCCCTATGTACAAGGTCAAAAAGATATATATGCCCAATTACTTGAGAAGTGGGGAGGAGTCCCTGACCATCTAAGACAGAACTTTTCTAGATACATCGATGGAGACGATGAACCCGGATTTGATAACGCTTTAGATTTCTCTGGTGGAGAAGCTATCGCCCATAAGGTATGGGAAGATTTGGATTCTGACACGCTGTGTGAGAGAGGGGTTGTCATAGCCGGAGACCCGGACGACTGCATCCGAGCCCTGAAAAAACACGAGGAAACTGGCATCGATCAGATGATGGTAATGATGCAAACCGAAACTGTCCCTCACGCTGAAGTCATGGAGTCTATTGAACTCTGGGGCAAATACATTATCCCAGAGTTCAATAAGTGATTTGGCAAAGCTCCATTTACAAGAGCTATATCAGCCTAAGATTGCGAGGCCCCTTCCTCCATTTTTAAAGCCGTTTGCGACACGGTCTCCATACTTTCCAGAAGGATGGTCGGATTCAATCGGCTTGCGTGATCTAAATAGCCTGCTTTTTCAAGCATAGGTCCAAGTTTTCCACCATTTAGTAAGTCAAGGGTCCATTTAAGAGAATCTGGAAATACTGTCTGGTCAAGATACATTCGCTGATTTTTTGCCCGTGGACCATAGTGGTAATGAGGAGCACGCTTGAAACAATCGAAGGTGAGCAACTCAATTTCTTCACCATTTACATCACCTAAAACATGAATCGCAACTCCCTCGTCGTTAGAAAGATGCCGATACTCAACACCGAATCGTATGGAACCTGCTTCGACAACAACATCCCCCCTGTCATGCATAACCGTCTTTCTTCCAGAAACTGAGAGACTTTTCGCAGCGGCCGATAGTTCATCGATGGAGCCTGACATGTCCATACTCCGCGCATCTTCGGATAACTCTTGGTAACCGGCTCTTTCAATCATTTCTGGAAGACGCTCCGAAAACTTATTCAGAACCCAGTCCAGTGAATCCCCTTCGGTGGTTACATCCAGCATCAGGCGCTCATTCTGGTTTTCGGGACCGTAATGATAGTGAGGTTCGTTATCAAAACAATCAAACCGAAGTAGCTCGACATCCTCTCCTCCTACCTCACCAAATACATTAATACAGACCCCTTGATCAGAAAGTAAATCTCTGTACTCCAAACCAAATTTTATCCTTCCAGTACCTATGATGTTTACGTCAACTTTCTTATTCATATCCAATCTCCATATCTTTCAACGCTACTTCCTTGATTTATCTTTCTCACTCTTTCCACGTCTACTATTTGCCATTTTCCTAATAAACTCAAATGCATCTACTGATGAAATTGTGACTAATACTGATAACTGGTGGAGCTGGGGAGACTTGAACTCCCTACCTCTTCAATGCCATTGAAGCGCTCTCCCAGATGAGCTACAGCCCCACATGATGGAAAGGTTGTCATTATACACGTTTTTAGGCACGGAATTAACAATATTGTGGGCTGTGTCGTGAGAGTGGTTGTCTAAGTTTGGAATGTTGCCAGATTGGCTAGTGTTGCCAAAAGTGTTGCCAACCTTAGGCACGGTAGCACTCACTAACTCTTCATAGCGTTCTCGTATTTCGGGGTTCCACGGCCTCTTCCCATTAACCATTCTGCTAAGGTACGCAGGGGATACCCCTAATATCCTGGCGATCTTTCTTAGTGACATAACGTTCTCCCTGTACCATTGTGTCTAAGTGCTTTGATCTGAAAATTCGCTCCCAGGAGGCATCCTTAGTTTCCCTTCATCTGGCATTAGAATCTCTGTGCCCTCCGCTGACAGGTCTAGCCGTGGCTCGTAGTACTCCAGTATCAATAGCATGTCGAGAAAGGCCGCAACGTTAAGTGCCTTTGGCAATGTGCCATCTGCGGATTTGCGGGTGACTTTTCTGTACGTGTCCAGGTGGGCTCCGCCTCGCCAGGTTTGGTATCGGACTACATCATGGGATGCTTCCATAAGGGAGCTGTTGCCGTCGATCATGCCGATGGCATAAGAGGCTGCCGCTGACATCAGCAGATCAATGGGCGGATCCTCCTCGATAAAATCGCTGTTAAGTGCTGGCAAAGTTGCAAAGTCAATTGATAAATGCCAAAGGTCTAAAGACTGCGCAAAGCTTGAACGGAATTGAGA
>DTSF01000345.1 GCA_012965485.1 Dehalococcoidia bacterium | reverse complement strand
CTAGGAAGAAACGTAAATTAATAAATAGTTAGGAGAGTATTAGTTATGGCTTTATCTAAAGATGAAATTCTAGAGGCTATAAAGGAATTACCTGTTATAGAGCTGGCTAGATTGGTCAAAGATCTTGAAGAGGAATTTGGGGTTAGTGCCGCCCCGGCTGCACCTGTGGCAGTTGCCGCCGCACCTACAACCTCTGGGGATTCCGGAGAGGCTGCTGAAGAGGAAAAAGATGCATTCACTATTAATCTCAAAGAGATTGGCGAGAATAAAATTAACGTCATCAAGGCAGTGAGAGCTGCTACAACACTAGGGTTAAAGGAAGCAAAAGACCTCGTAGAAAGTGCTCCTGTTGCGGTCAAGGAAGGGGTTGGTAAGGAAGAGGCGGATAACGTAAAGAAAGAACTAGAAAAAGCTGGCGCCGTAGTAGAATTACTTTAAGACACACTGAATGTTGTAGATGGTTTTAACGGGAAGTGGGGCGGATCTATTTATATGGTGCGTCCCGACCTACTCCACTCAGAAAGGGGATAGTCTGAGGCCCCTCAGGTAGCACACACACCGTTCCGTTTGGATACTTTTGAGAAAGTAGTTCAGACACCTTCATTGAAACATCGTCAGCTGGGAGAAGGTGAGCCCCAACAATCTGATCTATAGATAAGTTATCTGATTTTATATACACATCATTTTCCATTTGTATTAAGGCCTGTATTTGAACCTGCCATTGATCATGTTTCTGATAATCTGAGGATTCAATCATATTAATAAGTGATTGCGGTGATGCTTGTGATTTGAGTATTTCACCATAAGAACCGTGACTTGGTATGCCATCTGAGCACTCAGCAGCACATATAATGCTTCCACCTTTTTTTACAATTTGGTGGGCAGCAGACATCCCTTTCACAGCCTGATATAAGTTCATATCTAAAGGGTATCCACTGTTGGTGGTGACAACTATGTCAAATGGTGCGGGGACCTCTCTCATGGCGGTGAAATGGGCGAATTCACATGCCGCCTTATGGACCTGAAACATTTCCCCAGCGTAAACACTCGTTATTTTATGATGTTTATTGATAGTGACATCTAAAGTGAAATCTGAAGGGAACAGCGTGGCAATTTCTCTTATGGAATCGTGTATAGGGTTTCCGTGGGTTATTCCCCATTTTGAATTGGGGTTGCTAATCATGTCTGAATCATGAAGCTTCATAATGGTTTCAAACCCAGCCAATCCTGGGGCAATCATCTTTGGCCCACCGCTGAATCCAGCAAAAAAATGAGGTTCCACAAATCCAGTGGTAATCTTGAAATCTTTTTTTATCCAATCGGAGTTTAGAAGTATTGGAATATTTTCTTTAGTGACTCCTATCTCCGTTAGGTTATCTCGATTGAAAGCGTCGTGATTTACAATATTATAGCCACCGCCCATAGGTTGTTCGCCTAACATGGATAATAATTCGGGATGAGTGTTTTTACGGTGAGTCCCTGTTGCAATAAAGATGGTTATGTTTGATGGATGGATATGTTTTAGCTCATTTAAAATGACAGGCAAAATTCTTTTGCTGGGCATAGGCCGGGTTATGTCACAAACACTTATCCCTATACTTTGATCTGGTTCTATGGATTTCCGGAGAGGGGGGGTTCCAATTGGATTTCGTAGTGCGGTTTCTATAGCCCCTAGTTCGTCTGGCAACCCCGGTATAAATTGAGGTTCAATTATTGAGGTTTGATCATCAGGTAGATCAATGGTTAGACCTGTTTTACCATATGCCAAATCTATTTTCATACATAGGACCCAAACATATTATTCAGTTCTCAAAAGAGCTT
Source organism: Dehalococcoidia bacterium (assembly GCA_012965485.1). The sequence goes on along the minus strand of DTSF01000345.1, from coordinate 4,661 downwards.
CACAAAGATGTGCCGCGTCTACCAAATCTGGGATTGTTACGTACTCTCGTACTGTATGCATGCCATGGTCCGCCATACCCACTACCACTGAGCTAATTCCATTTAGCCTAAATACATTACCGTCAGTTCCGCCTCCAGATGGTTTCATACTTGGTTCTAATCCAAGACCTTTTAAGGTTTCCTTGACTCTCATTGTGGATGGATCATCGTCAGTCAAGGTATAAGTTTCAAATTCTACGTGTAAATGGTTATCTATTGTCGCCTCAGGGAACAGGGTTTCCACTTCTTTTACGACGTTTGTTATTTGGACTCTTAATCCATCTAAGTTTTCTATACTTGTACTACGAAATTCCCCTCGAATTGTAGTTGTCTCGGGTACCGCATTCCTGACCGTCCCACCTTCAATAGTTCCCACATTTACTGTCGTAGTTTCATCCAATCTCCCTTGTGGGAGTCGCGTGATAATTTCTGAGGCTATTTTGATAGAAGAAAGACCTTTTTCCGGCTCCACTCCTGCATGAGCAGCTCTGCCGGTGATTTCTATATCAAATCCTACATAGGTTGGACTCGATGCGGTTATTTGGCTTACCGGTCCTTCTCCATCAAATACGATCGCTTCCTTGGCGGTTATTAAATTGAAGTCTAGGTTGCGAGCCCCTACCAGTCCTATTTCTTCCTCCCTGGTAAAGGCAAGCTCTACTGGATGATATTCAACCCCGTCTTCCACAATCGATTCCAAGGCTTCAAGAATGGCCGATATTCCAGCCTTACAATCTCCTCCCAAAATAGTGGTTCCGTCTGACACAATCCTGTCGCCTTCCACAGATGGATTTATTCCTCTTCCTGGTTCTACTGTGTCCAGATGGGCTGACAGGAGAATTGGTTCCGGCCTTCCGTCCGACGCAATTAGGTTTCCATATGCGTCCCTCATTGTTTTAAAACCTAATGTTTCCAATCGGGAGGAAATATTGATAGCCATATTTTCTTCTTCACCTGAAGGGCTATCAATTCTTGCTATATCGCAAAATGTTTGTATGAGTCGTTCTCTTCTAATCATGTTTAAGCTCTTATGTGTAGATTTTTTTTACAGCAACAATACTAATATATGTATTTAATACGGTCGATATTTGTTGGAAATAGGCATTCTACGATCTCTACCGAAGTTTTTAGAAGTTATTTTGATACCTGGAGCCGATTGGCGTCTTTTGTACTCATTTGTGTCTACAAGTTTCAATATTTCAGTCACAGTGCCAGGATCAAATCCACTATTTAAAATCTCATCAATTCCAAGATCTTGTTCTATATATTTTTCCAAGATAGCATCTAAAGTATCGTAGTCAGGTAGAGTATCTGAATCCTTTTGATCGGGTCTTAATTCCGCGCTAGGAGGTTTGGTTAAGACAGAATTGGGAATTAAATCGTATCCATATTTCATATTAATATAGTGGCAAATTTCGTACACCATACCTTTGGGTAAATCTTTTATTACTGAGAATCCTCCTGCCATGTCCCCATAAATGGTTGCATATCCGACGGCCATTTCACTTTTATTTCCGGTAGTTAATACTAGAAATCCGAATTTATTAGATAATGCCATCATTATATTGCCCCTGATTCTAGATTGGAGATTTTCCTCGGCGACCCCCCATTCGGTTCCTTGAAATTGATCATTGAGACCCTTTTCCATGGATCCGAGGATTTCCTCAATTTGAATCGTGTCCATTCGTATTGCTAGATTGTCAGCTAATTGTTTGGCGTCAACTTTGCTCCCGATAGAGGAAAATTTGGAAGGCAAAGATATTCCTCTTACATTTTTCGAGCCTAAAGCCTCTACTGCAATTGCGGCAACCAAGCTAGAATCAATACCTCCTGATAGAGCAATTAGAACCTTAGTGAATCCACATTTTCTTACATAGTCTCGTGTCCCCAGTACCAGAGCTCTGTAAATCTCTTCATCCTGATCGATGAGGTTATGTGGAGTAGATGAAACAATAGATGGACCCTCCTTTATTGTCCCTGGCAAGATCACCTGTTTTATCTCGTTAATCGATTTCGGTGTAGCGCTGGGCTTATATGTTGGAAGATCAAGTTCATAAATATATGTATTCTCTTCGAATTGATTTGCTCTCATGAGTATGTTGCCTTCAGGATCAACTATTAGACTACCTCCATCAAATACAAGTTCGTCTTGCCCTCCAACCATGTTTATATATGCGATGAAGATACCATTGCTTTTTGCTCTTTCGATCAAGACTTCTTCTCTTTGAGATCTTTTTCCCAAGCTGAAGGGGGAACCATTGATATTAATAATCAAAGATGCCCCATTATCACTCTGGGTATCACTTGGTCCGGGTGAAAACCAAATATCTTCACATACATTTACCCCGAACCTCACTTGGCCTAAGTCATATACGGGGAAATCAGACCCCTCGGTGAAATAACGTTTTTCATCAAAGACTCCGTAATTCGGCAGATGTATCTTTTGATAGCTAGCAACGATTTCATGATTGCTAGCTATCGCTGCAGAATTGTAGATTTTGTCTTCTACACGTTCGGCAAACCCGAATATAGCCGTTATTTCATCTGTAGATCGAGCTATTCTTTCGGCAGCATCTATGTTGTCTTTTATGAAATCGTGTTTTAGTAACAGATCTTCTGGCGGATAGCCAGTCACAGCCAATTCCGGGAAAGCGATAATGTCAATTCCTTCTTGCTCTGCTTTCTCGATATGGTGAATGATGACGTCACTGTTATGACCTAAATCACCGACTGTAGGGTTGATCTGCGCTAATGCTAAACGTAGGGTAGCCATTTCTAGTATGGTCCATCAACATAAATTTAAATAAAATATATGGGAGCTATTCTACTGTAATCGGTGTTGATTTAGGTTTTAGATTCTACCAATTTGCGAATTCTATCTATGGCTTGCATTAGGTTTTCTGTTGAGTTTGCAAAAGATATTCTTACATAACCGGTGCCGTATTCACCGAATGATTCTCCCGCCAACACGGCTACACCGGCTTCTTCTAGAACCCTATTAGCAAATTCAGAGCTAGTCATCCCGGTTCCCTCTACGTTGGGGAATGCATAAAAAGCGCCTTTGGGTACAGCGCATGTTATGCCGTCGATTTTATTTAATCCATCAACCACTATAGACCTTCTCTTTTTGAATTCTTCAACCATTAATATTGAATCTTCTTGAGGCCCTTCTGTTGCTTCAATAGCGGCTCTTTGGGTGAAACTGGCCGTGCATGACACACTGTTAGTCACTAACCGTGAAATAGGTTCAACCAAGTCATCTGGAAAGATACCGTAACCGATTCTCCAACCAGTCATAGCGTAAGTTTTAGAGTAGCCGTCGAGTATTATTGTTTTATCTATCATGTCAGGGAAACTTGCGATACTGTGGTGGGTTCCTTCGTATATGAAGCGGGAGTATATTTCATCAGATAAAACTGTAATGTCATTTTCCTTGGCTAGTTTCGACAAAGCCTCTAAATCTTTTTTGTCTATCACGCTTCCACATGGGTTATTAGGAGAATTAACAATCATCAGTTTTGTTTTTTCAGATATCTGGGTTTCCACCTCTTTAATGTTTAAATTGAAGGAGTTTTCCTCTCCAAGCCTCATTGGTACGGCCGTTCCACCGCAAAATTCAATCATAGATTCATAAATCGGGAACCCGGGGTTAGGGTAAAGTACTTCATCCCCATTTTCTATCATCGCTAGCATTATGAAAAACATTATTGGCTTACCCCCTGGGGTGACAATCACGTTTTCTTTTTTGACGCTTATATTCCTGCTATCGGATATATTTTTTGCTATCGATTCTTTCAAATCATCGTATCCAGGAGAAGGGTTATATGAGGTAAACCCATCAGACAAAGCCTGCTTTCCAGCCCCTACGATGTTGTTGGGGGTATCAAAATCAGGTTCCCCGATTTCGAGATGAATGATATGTCTTCCTTTGGCTTCTAACTGTTGTGCTTTTGCTAGTACTTCGAATGCGGTTTCTGTTCCGAGACGACTCATTCGCTGAGCTAATTTCATAGGGGGTGGAATCTCCATTGCGACAGTTAGATATAGTTAGTATACAACGACTCAAAGGTTACTACTACAATGGGCCGATTGATCCAATCATATGACATTATTTGATATCCTAGATGCGGTATTGAATATTTACCATGCCAGGAGGACTAAATGAACGTTTATTTGGGAGTTCCACGAGGGTTTTGTGCTGGAGTGGTTCGCGCAATAGATATTGTCGAACTGGCCCTTGAAAAATATGGACCTCCGATATATGTGAAACATCAAATAGTTCATAATCCATACGTTGTGAGTGATTTAGAATCCAAAGGTGCCATAACAGTCGAAAATGTAGATGAAATTCCGGGAGGATCGAAGGTCGTTTTTTCGGCCCATGGTTCTCCTCCTGAAGATTTCAAGAAGGCAGAAGAACAAGGATTACAGGTTCTGGATGCAACCTGCCCTCTTGTGATTAAGGTTCATAACGAAGCAAAAAAATATAACCGAGAAGGCAGGAAAATCATATTGGTTGGGCACAAGGGCCACCAGGAAGTTAAAGGAACTACCGGACAAACAGATATGGAAATTGTAGATGATAGAGAGGAATTTCTATCTCCAGAATGGGATAAATCCAT
>DTSF01000344.1 GCA_012965485.1 Dehalococcoidia bacterium | reverse complement strand
TCAGAAGTGTTAATCGACGACCCTAAGTTACTGGTCATGATTATTACTGTGTTTTTGAAATCTACGACTCTACCTTGGCCATCAGTAAGCCTTCCGTCTTCGAGAATTTGCAACAAAATATTGAAAACATCAGGATGTGCTTTTTCTATCTCATCAAAAAGGATAACCTTGAAAGGCCTTTTCCTCACGGCTTCTGTCAGTTGACCACCTTCAGAATAACCCACGTATCCTGGGGGAGAGCCTATCATCCTTGCTACTGAGTGAGGCTCCATATATTCACTCATATCCAGACGTACCATATTTTCCTCATCGTCAAACAGGTACCAGGCAAGCGACCTAGCTAATTCGGTTTTGCCAACTCCCGTTGGTCCTAGAAATATAAAACTCCCTATTGGTCTATTTTCGTCCTTGATCCCAGCACGTCCTCTTCTTACGGCTTCACAAACTGCTTGAACGGCTTCTTTTTGACCAACAAGCCTACTTTGGATGCGAGATTCCATGCTAAGGAGTTTGTCAGCCTCACTTTCTAACAATCTTTCAACAGGTATGCCTGTCCAAGTAGCAATGAGCGAAGCTATATCCTCGGAAGTTACTTGCCGTTCAGAAGTTTCGACACTGTTTAATTGGTTTTTTTCATCTGTATAGTTTTCCCCAATTCGGGCTATTTCCGCCTTTGTTTCTGCCGCCTTCTCGTAATCCCCCATCTCAGAGGAAGCTATCTCTTCTATCTGTAGCTGACGAAGTTTAGATTCTTTTTCTCTCAAAGACATTGGGTGGAGCTGTTCATCAATTCGAATTTTACTTGCCGCTTCATCTATTAAATCGACAGCTTTATCTGGCAGTAACCTCCCAGATATATATCTATGACTCAACACTACTGAGGATTTAAGGGCTTCATCCTGTATTTTCAGCCTGTGATGGGCTTCATATTTGGGGCGGAGAGCCTTCAGCATTTCTATACTAGTATCTATATCCGGCTCTTCAACCAGAATCGGCTGGAATCTTCTTTCAAGAGCTGCATCAGATTCAATGTACCTGGTGTATTCTTCTTCCGTCGTAGCGCCCAAACACTGAAGTTCGCCTCTGGCGAGAGCGGGTTTCATCATGTTACTGGCATCAAGGCTACCGTCGGTAGCTCCAGCACCAACCACGGTATGAATTTCGTCGATAAAAAGCATGACCTCGCCCTTCGACTGTTTTACCTCGTCCATAACAGCTTTTAGTCTCTCTTCGAACTCACCGCGAAATTTTGACCCAGCAAGCAAGGACCCCATATCTAAGGCAAGAATTCTCTTTGACCTAAGCTCGAATGGGACATCTCCAGCGACTATCCTTTGTGCCAGGCCTTCTGCTAAAGCTGTTTTACCTACACCAGCCCCACCGATTATTACTGGGTTGTTTTTCGTTCTCCGTATCAACGTCTGCATGACCCTGGATATTTCTACATCACGCCCAACAATAGGATCCAAGCGACCCTTTTCGGCCAACAGAGTCAAATCCGTGGCAAATTTTTCTAAAGACCTATATCGACTTTCGGCTCTTTGATCTGTAATTCTATGGGACCCCCGAATACCTTGAAGAGCTTTATATACCTCCTCAGTTGTGACTTTAAAACTACTCAGTAATTCGGCTGATGCTCCTGTCTCTTCCTCAGTGAGTGCTATAAGAATGTGTTCTGTTCCAATAAATTCATCATTTAACCTTTGAGATTCGTCGTCCGCCCTTTTAAACAATTCAGATAATCTGGGAGTAATAAAAATTTGATTTGCTTGACCAGCCACCCTGTCGTCCTTCTCAAGGTTAGCGTGAAGAGTGGCATGCAGAACCTCTAGATTCACACCCAAAACACTGAAAATTTCCGAAGGGACCCCTTTTTCCTGCTCTATTAAGGCCATAAAAAGATGTTCGGAATCCCACTGGTTGTGTCTATATCTGTTGAGTATATCCTGAGAGGCAGCAATTACCTCTTGGGCCTGTTCAGTAAACTTATCTGGACTTAAAACCATGTTATCGCCCCCTCTACAAATAATATTTTCATCGTCTGGTTTATATAATATCAATAAGATTGACACGATTCAACTCAAGGTTGTGTAACATAGCTGCCACAGCCCTTTATTTATCATTGATTCTCAGTTACCTTGGGAAATACAAAGCATGACCATCAGTAACATGTAATACAATCAATACACATGCTGATAGATATTCACACCCATACATACCCAACCTCCGACGACAGCACCCTGACCCCAGAAGAACTCATCACTCGAGCAAAATTGATTGGCTTGGATGGAGTTTGTTTGACTGATCACGATGGATTTTGGAATCCTTCAGAAGTGGAAAAACTCGGCAAAGACAATGATTTTCTAGTAATCCCAGGGTGTGAAGTAACCACTGAAGAGGGCCATTTATTAGTGTATGGTTTGACTGAATATATTTTCGGAATGCACAAATCAACCTTCGTAAAAAGCCTTGTAGATGAGGCAGGCGGCGCTATAGGGGTTGCCCACCCATATCGAAGGGTGTACTGCGAAAATGCACCTCAGGATAAAACTTCCTATTCCGAAATGATACGCCGGGGGTTGAGGAATGAAGTATTTGGCATGGTGGACGGTATAGAAATAAGAAACGGCAGGGGAACGGAAAAAGAAAATGAATTTTCTGGCAATTTGGCCAAGGAACTTAAAATGCCTGGGACTGGGGCAAGCGATGCACACAAGCTATCTGATATAGGCACTTATGCCACAGAATTTTATGACAAAATCGCTGGATTGGATGACCTCATTGTTTCGATAAAATCCGGCAGATATGATGCCAGAAAATTGGATATTCACTCTGTATAACAGACAGTTAACGAAGTTCTGATATCAGTAGGTCAAAGGATTCTTGTTCAGTTAATTTTCCTTCCCTCACACGAATATTAGATTTCAAAAGATTATCGTGCATACTCATAATCCTGGCCTGGGAAATTTTTCTTTCCATCTCCAAAGTCTTTTGCAAGGGATAGCCAGACAAATTAATACGCTTGCCAATATCACCTGCTGGCATTTTCCGACTCAATAGATGTTTAGCCAGTAATAGAAAGCGAAGTTGCCTTTCTATCATCCTCACAATTCCAGAAGGAGATTCTCCCAAACCTATAAGCATTGATGAGGCATTTAGAGCATCTCTAGTCCGGCCTTCTATTACGGAATCTACAACTCTAAACACATTTTGCTGTCGCACATAAGGGACCATGAGGGTTATATCTTCTCTAGTTATCAAACGACCACGCGAGTAGGTTTTGATTTTATTTAGTTCAGAATCGATTAAACGCAATTCACTTCCTACAGAATCCGCTATAAGAGTTACCGCAGTGCGTTCGATGTCTAGATCCAATTCCAAACAACGGGTGTTTATCCATTCTAGTAGATCTCGATGTCTAAGTGGTGAAAATTTTTCAACCTGTCCAAGTTTAAGAATAGTGGACAAGAATTTATTAGAAGGTAATGATTCTCTCTCAATTAGCAATAAATTGGCTGTTGGAGGTAAATTCGTCAATAGATCTGGAAAATTAAGCCATTCAGTTAAATCTTTTTTTGAACCTGCGGATCTTTTATTCACACCACCCAACCTATTAAGTAAACCCTCCACAATGACTAATCGCCTATCAGCCATAAACGGGACTGTTGATAATGATGTTAACAGTTCGTCTATGGTTACAATTTTTCCATCTAACATGGTGGTGTTGATATCCGACATTTCCGGTGGGGTTACTGTTAGGCGAAACTCAGATACTCGCTCTGAAAGCCTAAATTCATCTTTCCCTTCCAAAACAACTATCAATTTTTCACCCCAATGATAATCTCAACAAGTCTTATACCCAGAAATATAATAGAATTTAAGATAGACATAAAATAATCACACCCAAAGTGAAAAATATGGGCCGATTACCAATAATTTTCTTGAAATTAATGCTTGATAGAAAAATCCCTTTCAAATACAAGCTTTTACCTGCCCTAGGTCTCGCTTATGTCATCTTACCATTTGACATCGTCCCTGACATGCTGCCCATCCTAGGGTTTTTAGATGACATTATCATCCTTGTGGGCTCAATAATAATTTTTATGATTTTTGGCCCACTCAGAAAATTATCCGATACAATGAAAAATTCCAGGGCAAAAGAAAATCAACAGAAAAAAACCGATATTGTTGAAGGGAAATATCGCATAATCGACGAGCCTACCGATTCCCAGTAATTCAATAAGAACTATAAGTCCATATGTTATAATTCCCGCTCTTGCCAAACACAAAAAACAAACACAAACCCGTCATAAATACGATCAGACTTGCGGGTTACAGGAATATAAACAATGAGAGTTGTCTTTATAGAAGATGTCCAAGGGGTTGCATTAGGGGGAGAAATTAAGGAAGTAAAAAATGGCTTTGCAAGAAATTACCTTATCCCTAAAAACCTTGCCGCACCGGCCACCCACAACAACCTACAAAGAATTCACAAACTCACAAAGAATGCTGCCACTTCCAGGACGTATCGGCTGGATGAAATGAAAAATTTGGCTGGAACCTTAGACGGGACGGAAATAAGTATTGAAATGAGAGCTGGGTCCAATAATCGGCTTTATGGTTCTGTGACTGGCACCATGGTAGCTGATGCATTGGCGGAAGAGACGGGCATAGAAATTGAAAGAAGATTGGTGCAACTTGATGATCCCATCAGAGACGTAGGAACATACGAAGTTCCACTAAGACTTTACTCAGATGTGAATGCCCTAATAAAAGTTACTGTTTACGCCACCGGCACCGACCCTTTTGAGATGGTTGCTCAAGAAAACGAAGAGTCGGATGAAGACAAGTTGGCACCGGAAGGTGACTCGGATGGTACCCCTGAAGAGATCTCGGACTCAGATATAGAAGAAGACGTTCCAGTATCTTCTGTTAAGCTTCAGGAAAGTAATATGACAGAAGCCGAATCACAGGAAGATTCCCAAGAGTAAGCGGAAACTGAATTATCGATAGCATTTCGACTTGATTGCGTGGAAGTGATCATGTGATAATCGACAACCCATACGCCAAATTGGACCCCGGGAGATTGGGTTGTACACCGATAGAACTCTGCCACACGATATCGAAGCTGAACACTCTGTCATAGGATCTTTGTTACTGGATGGAGATTCATTGTCAAAAGTGTCTTCTATATTGAAACCCACTGATTTTTACCTGGAAAAAAACCGATACTGCTTTGAGGCTTGTTTGAATTTATCTGGCAGAAATGAGGTCATAAATCAGGTAACCGTAGCTCATGAATTGTCTCTCCAAGAAAAATTGGATTCTGTAGGAGGATCGGTTCATCTATCAGATATGGTCAATGGGGTGCCAAGCCCAGCTCACATACTGCATTTTGCTCAAATAGTCCAAAGAACATCCATTATGCGGCAACTTGTGCAAGCTGCCGGCTCTATTGCAAACATAGGGTATGAAAGTTCCCCTGACACCGCCGAATCGTTAAATCGGGCAGAAGAGCTTCTTTTCAGCATCCGTTCCGAAGGAGGAACAAGGGATTTCACCGCATTGCGTGATGTTCTCGACAATTATATGGCTGAAAGTCTACAACCGGACATAAATACGTTGGCACCTGTCCAAAGTGGTTACAATCAATTTGATCAGCTTTTGGGAGGGGGAATGCAGCGATCTGACCTATTAATAGTGGCCGCGAGGCCTAGTCTAGGGAAAAGTACCCTGGCCATTAACATGGCAGCAGCAGCAGCGGCTAATGGTAACAATGTTGGTATTTTCAGTCTAGAAATGAGTGCCGCACAAATAGCCCTCCGCCTTCTTTCAAGTGAAGCCCGTGTAGATAGCCATAGACTGCGTCTTCAATTAATCAATGAATCGGAAGAGCAAAGACTCTTCGATGCAATTGGCAATCTTTCTGACCTTCCCCTATACATCGACGACACTCCATTTCAAACGATCGTTGAGATGCGTAGCAAAGCCAGACGCCTTCAAGCAGAGAGAGGTCTAGACCTCATAATAGTGGACTACCTGCAGCTGATAAATGGCAGTGGGGGTAGAAATAGCAACAGGGTTCAGGAAATGGGAGAAATATCAAGATCGTTGAAAGGTATGGCTAGAGATCTTAACGTACCGGTGTTAGCCTGCTCACAGCTAAGCCGAGCAATAGAACAACGTCCAGATCACCGGCCCATGTTATCCGATTTACGAGAAAGTGGCAGTATAGAGCAGGACGCTGATGTAGTTGCTTTCATACATCGTGAAGATAGATACATCGACCCTGAGGCCTGGGAAAAACGATATCCAACCCAAGAATATCCAGCTAACATTGCAGACATAATAGTAGCCAAACATAGAAATGGTCGAACTGGGGGAATAAAGCTTTATTTTCAAGAACGTTTCGTTAAATTTGAGAATCTAGAAACTTATCAGCAAGACTCAGTAAGTGCATAATGGCATTTCAAGGTTTTATAAAAGGAGTGAGGTA
>DTSF01000343.1 GCA_012965485.1 Dehalococcoidia bacterium | reverse complement strand
ATGGCCATCGGCACCATGGGATGATGAAAAATCCTAAAGCATAGCTACCAGTGCCAGCATTTATCATACTTGAAGTGAAAGAAGAAAAAACTATAAGCCATCCATAGAAAAACCATCGGTTCCCTAGCCTCTCCAGCCATTCATCCAATCTAGGCATACTATTGGAAAAGATCCAAGGGTCTGTCAGCCTCTTTATTCATTAAGTAAAGGTGGCTTGTGGGTGAAATTCACCACCGACTCAATCCACATTGAAGTCGATAGCAAATTCGATTCGTTAAAGTGATTTGATATTATTTGTACACCCAGCGGCATACCCTCATCGTCCAGCTCGTATGGTAAAGAGATTGCTGGAACCCCTGCCATTGTCCACGGTGCTTGAAAAATAGGTTCTCCAGTAGTTTCTGAAGTTGGAGCACCCGAAAGAGTCGTTGGCATTATCAAAGCATCGTATTTCTTCGACAATTTTGATACTTGTCTGGTGTAATTTTGTTGAAAATGTTTTGATTGAATATAGGTATGTGTCGGGGTATTCAAACCATTTTCAATTATTTCTTTTACTCTGGGAGCAAAGTCGTCAGGTCTTATTTCATAATTATCTTTATGAGTATTGGCTGCCTCGCAATTCATAATGACTCTGTGAGATTCTAGGATGCTATTAAAGTCAAGTTGTGTATTAGCAGTCTCTATTATTGCCCCTGCTTTTGAAAGTTTCGCCAACAAAAGGGCAAATGTTTTCATGGTGCTACGATCTGAATTTTCATAGTAGAAGTCCTCTACTATGCCAATATATGGTGGTCGGGAAATCGGTTCAGTATTCGAAATATATGATTTGGTGTCCACTTTTACCGAATCCTTATCTTCGGCGTCATACCCAGATAAATACCGCAACAGAATTGCGGCATCTTTCACAGAACGGGTAAACCATCCCATTGTGTCAAGAGATAATGCTACAGGGAAAACTCCTTGCCTACTGACGAGGCCGTATGTGGGCTTGAACCCAACGATACCGTTGTATGATGCAGGTCTTAAAACTGAGCCTGCAGTTTGAGACCCTAGAGCAGCCGGGAACATGCCTGAAGCTACACCGACGGCTGAACCACTACTGGATCCTCCGGGTGTTCTTGAAAGATTCCAGGGGTTTTTTGTAGGTGGAGGGTCTCCACAGGCAAATTGAGTGGTTACGGTTTTTCCCATAATCACAGCCTTGGCATCTCTAAGCATTTTTACCGTTTGAGCATCATAGCCGGGTTCATATTTTTCGTAAATTGGAGAGCAACAGGTTGTTTTCATGTCGCGGGTGCAATAAATGTCTTTTATACCCATAGGGATACCGGCTAATTGACTGGTATTGCCCTGACTGTAGGTTTCTATTTCCAAATTTGGGTTCATCGTTACCCAAACATTCAGATCTGGGTCAAGTTTTTCAGAACGATCCAGTAAATGAAGTGCCAATTCCTTTGTTGAAATTTCTAAAGAACTTAATAGTTTAGACAATTCCTCTATCGTAGAATATTCAAGTGATTTCCCCATATAGGATCCTTTTAAGTTCCTGATTCTTATTCAAAAGTAAGGGAAACTTTTAAGGCTCCGTCCTCACGAGAATCGGCCAAGTTAAAAGCGTTCTGTACTTCAGATATTGAAAATTGGTGGGTAACGAAAGGTGCCATATCGATTCCTCACTCCGTGTATAAAATCATGTCTTTTGGTAGATGTCTGGAATTGTACCCTCGTGTATCCTCATAAT
>DTSF01000342.1:5721-6569 GCA_012965485.1 Dehalococcoidia bacterium | reverse complement strand
CGGCGGTGAAGGGATTGATGTTTCAGAAGAAGACCTAGCACTTATACGTGAAAAACTCGGACTTAACGCCCCTTTACACATTCAGTACTTTACTTGGTTAAAGGGATACGTGGTAGGTGATTGGGGAGACTCGCTATTTACAGGAAGGGATGTTTTCGATGAATTCAAATTAAAGTTCCCAGTAACCCTTGAGCTAGTCATTTTCTCTCAAATAATCGCCATTGTTTTGGGTCTTCCTGCAGGCATAATTATGGCTCTCAAGCAGGATACATGGCTGGATTACACAATTCGTATAACATCATTAGCAGGTCTATCATTACCATCCTTCTGGAGCGCGACATTACTTCTGCTAGGTGGCGCCTACTTTTTTATGTGGAACCCAGAATTAGGCTCGTTCCCAATAACAGAAGATCCTTGGGGCAACCTAAAGCAGTTCTTCTGGCCATCGATTATGCTTGGCTACATCAGTGCTTCCACCAAAGCGCGAATGATGAGGTCGACTATGCTGGAAGTACTGCGACAAGATTACATTCGCACAGCAAAGGCAAAAGGTCTCACTCAATACACAGTTACCGCCCGACATGCACTGAAAAACGCATTCATTCCTGTAATAACAGTAATCGGAATAACCACCGCCTTGGCGCTGGGTGGCTCAGTTGTAATGGAAAGGGTTTTTTCAATGCCTGGACTTGGAAACGGGCAAGCGGCTATGGCGACGGAGGCTGGGCGGCGATTTTTTTGCCTCGCCTATTGCTGTGGGAAGCCATGTCTTTGTGCCGAATGCGCAGGGCACGACGTTTGTTTTCCGCGTCGAAGACAAGTTTGAATTAGTCGGTAAAAACAACTTG
>DTSF01000342.1:0-5711 GCA_012965485.1 Dehalococcoidia bacterium | reverse complement strand
TACCCTTTTCTTTGCCATAGCTGTGGTATTTGTCAACTTACTAATAGATATTTCATACGGGTGGTTTGACCCTCGAGTGAGATATTAATAGATCGGAAGCATAGGGAATTAAATGTCAACAGAATTAGCACAAATTGCGGAGTCAACTCCCTCATTACCGGTAAGAATACTGTCTGCTTCTTTAAGTTTTATGAAAAGGCGACCTTTGGCAGCAGCTGGCATTTTCATCATTATCCTAATGTGCCTGATGGCAATCCTGGCTGACTTTGTTACCTGGTACGATCCCATTGATTGGCGACTGGGCGACAAGCTCTCCCCTCCCTTAACCGTAAGTGATGAGGAACCATTTTCAACCTTCCTCATGGGAACAGATGACAAAGGTAGGGATATTTGGGCACAAATTGCTGTGGGGGCTCAAGTATCACTAATGGTCGGATTTCTTTCGGTAGCATTTGGATCAGGGTTTGGTGGGGTCCTTGGTGTGGTTAGCGCATGGTTCGGCGGAAAGACAGACCAGATTATACAAAGAGCCATGGATGCCCTAATGTCAATTCCAACTTTGATCTTAGCGCTGGCTGTAACTTCAGTGTTGGGACAGACCATTGAAAATATAATAATTGCCGTGGGAGTAGTCCAAATACCACGGGCGAATAGAGTTGTCCGGGCCCAGGCTTTAACCGTCAAAGAAACTCAGTACGTGGATGCTGCGAGGGCCATTGGTGCAAACAATATCCGCATAATGGCTCAGCATATTACCCCACAATGCGTTGCACCTTTTTTGATAATTGCAACCAGTGCACTGGGTATTGCCATATTGACAGAAGCCTCCCTAAGTTATTTGGGACTCGGAGTGCCGCCTCCTAGACCCTCATGGGGAGGCATGTTGTCAGGTGCGGCAAGAGACTATTTTATTTTAGCACCGTGGATGGCAATCTGGCCTGGATTAGGTCTATCTCTCGCAGTATACGGATTCAACCTTTTCGGAGACGGGCTTCGGGACGCCTTAGACCCAAGGTTGAGGGGCACCTAACCTCCACTTAATGCGAAATAATAAAGGTCCTGAGGTAAATCTCGGGACCTTTATTATTTCATTCGGTACTGCTGATCTGCCACTCCGCCTTCAGGCAAGCCTAGGGGAAGGCGAACATCAAGTAAATATGGTCTGTTTTGTCCGGTAACTATGTCAAGTGCCCTTTCGATCGTCTTATTCAGCTTATCTTCATCATCAACTCTTTCGCCTTCCATGCCAAACGCCTCCGCAATCTTAACCGGGTCTATACCATCCAAAACAACACCTTCATAGCTACCCGTATCCGACATTCTGCCACCACTTTGGCCAAAGAATCCGGCTACAATTCCATAGGCCCCATTATTAGGTATTACGTAGAGTAGAGGCACATTATGATGTACCGCTGTCCATAGTCCTGAATCCGCATAATAAAGGGATCCATCGCCAACCAATCCAATGACAGGCTTTTCGCCTACCGCCAATTTTGCACCAATGCCGGCTCCTACACCCCATCCCTCTGATCCACCAGCTCCTTTCATCAAAATGTTATTTCGTTCTGACAATCCCGGACTCACGGCATCATATCTCGCAGCAAATTGCTCATTGGTAATATACCCCCCCCCTATTTTTTCTAATTCTGTATCTATTGCATCAACTAGCAGGGTAGCTCGTACCCTACCTTTCTCATAGGAAGGCATCAAAGAATCTCGAAGTTTAGAACGTTGCTTCCCCACAAGGTTCAAAGTTTTCTCTCTTCGTTTAGAGTACCTCTCGGCGTTGTAGTCGCTTTTGGCTATTTCTAGCATTCTCGATATAGAGGAGGTCTCATCAGCGATGATTCCCACTTCTAACCCCGGATAGTTTTTCAAATATTCCAGGCCAGATCCCAAAGCCAAAATTTGTTTGGTCTTTCTCAGAGGATCGATATCTTCCTTTTTTCCCGCACCTTGATGCCTTGCCCCAAGGGAGACGATTACATCAGGCTCGTACGAGTCAAAAGCCGTATTTGCCATGCCAATGTGCTGTGGATGTTTGAGGGAAATCCCTCTAAGGTCAGTTTCCGGGGAGGCTACTAGCGTTCCAAAATGAGTAGCCAGCTCTGCAGCTAATTTATCGGCTCCGCTTTTCCAAACTCCGTCGCCCACATATAGAAGAGGCCTATCTGCTTTATCGAGAGCATCCAGTATTTTTTCAATATCTTGATCCGTGGCATTTCCCGCTTTTATGTTCCTGGCACCGCCGTGAATTATCTCCGTTGAGACTTGTTGGTTTTCCAACATTTTGTCATATACTGCCAGATGAACAGGACCAAAAGGTGGAGTCGTTGCCACCCTCAATGCTCGATCGACAGCCGCTGGAAGACCCTCAGGTTCAATTATTGTCCATGTTTCCTTTGCCATTGGAACTGAAATTGAGGCAGGGCTATAACTTGAATCCAAATCCAAATTGATTCTGTCCGTAAAACTACCTGTGTCTCCTGCAAAGGTAATTACAACTACAGGTAGACCGCCAAACCAAATATTATATAGCTGCCCCATGCATTGGGCCAGCCCTGCACCTAAATGAACCACCATGACGGCAGGTTCACTATTTACTTGAGTATATGCTCCTGCCATAGAAGCCACTGTGCCCTCATGCAGCGCCAGAATCCCATCAATATTTGGATTACTGTTCAAAGCATCAAAAAATAACGCCTCTCTAGATCCTGAATTGTAGAAAACATATTTAATTCCCGAAGCTACTAACTGCTCAACTAACACTTCCGAGGGTGTTCCTGTAATGGGTGTGGTTAACATATTTTTTTGCTCCTTCTTTGCTCAAGGCGCAGTATATACTCAAGGGTGCAGGCATGATACGCCGAGAGTACAATGATCTAATGCTCAAATCCGTATACTCTTCCTCGAATTACAAGTGGCTGGTTTTCTCGGCAATTGGGTTGGGCTCACTAACTAATGTGATTCATCATGGGAGTATCAGCATTGCCTTACCCACGATCGCCAGAGAATTTGACGTATCCTTAACTACGATTCAATGGGTGGTTTTGGCCGAATCCTTAACCATCAGTGCGCTGTTATTACCAATGGGGCGCCTATCAGATATTATCGGCAGAAAACCAATGTATTTATTAGGTGTCGTCCTATTTGGTGTGATGGCCCTATTCGCAGGCAGCTCACCAGCTATTGCCCAGTACCTCGGGTATGCTCATCCCATCATGTTGATGATTCCTTTTCGCGTTTTTCAAGGGGTTGGAGCAGCAATGACCCAGGCCAATGGAATGGCAATGGTAACCTCTATATTCTCAGCCCGAGAACGGGGAAAAGGATTGGGAGCTCACGGCAGTGTTATTGGCACGGGGGGGGATAATTGGGCCCATAGTAGGGGGATTTCTAGTAACCTACGCTAGCTGGCATTGGATTTTTTGGATTAACGTACCGTTATGTGCCATCACATTTTTAGGTACGGCGCTTTTATTGGATTCATCAAGATTCATGGGGGCCACTCAAGGAGATAAAAGCTTTGATTGGCTGGGGGCGACTTTATCCTCTTCCACACTCCTTGTATTCCTTCTCACTTTATCAAATGGGGCTGAGTTGGGATGGTTCTCTCTGCCTATCATTGCAGGTTTCCTGATCTTTATTGGGTTAATTACAACTTTTATTTGGTGGGAATTAAACTCATCATCACCCATGCTGGACTTGTCTTTATTCCGTAGTAGACTATTTTCAGTGGGAATTGGATCTAGCTACATCTCCTTCTTGGGGGTAACGTCCTTTCGATTTCTAATTACGTTTTACCTTCAAGCCGCTTTAAGACTAACCCCGGCACAAATTTCATGGGTGCTCATTCCAAATGCTATAAGTCGCATCATTTTAGGCCCACTAAGTGGCCACCTATCTGACAAATTTGGTACTAAGCCATTCACCACCGTTGGATTATTATTAGCAGGGTGTGGATTATTACTGATGGCTTTTATGGCTGATAGTACCCCGATTTGGTTTGTCATTTTATCCATTGTGATTATGAGCTCAGGGTCCGGAATATTTAGTTCTCCCAATAGCGCTGCCATCTTCTCTTCTGCCACTGGAAATAAGTACGGTGTTACATCTGCCTTGGTCAATCTCTCTAGAAACTCAGGTAATGTGACAGGTATCGCTATTGCTACAGCAATAGTTAGTGGAACAATGCTTTCTGCTGGTTTTTCTTCAAATGTAGAAGAGGTCATGATAGCTGGGACGGGAAGCCCAATCTTGCAAACTTTTATATCGGGAATGCGATCAGTGTTTCTTGTGATGGCTATTCTCCAATTTATGTCATCGATCGCTAATTTAACGACATCAAGGGCACCACTCTCAGAAGCTTAATTCATGAATTCAATATGGATTGACAGTATGGATGGATTATTCTTATCATAAATAGGTTAATTAACTATATAAACACTGAATAATTATGTCATATTGGTTTAATATGACTTTGAATAAAACCTGAGGGGGGTGTAGCCGTGGTCAGCAACGATCTCATGACTACCAAAGAATTAGCAGGATACTTGCAATTGGATAGAATGACTATTTATAAGTTATTAAAGGCTGGTGATATCCCAGCTAACAGAGTAGGTCATCAGTGGAGGTTTTTCCGATCTGACATTGACGAATGGATTCGTTCAAAAAAGGTTGCCCCAGCCACGATTCAAATCTAGGAGTGGTAAGTTTCTTTGTTATACTTTTTCTTTTGGTTGATAATGCAACCAAGAGGATGTGTTTTCGGAGGCTCGAAGCCAAGAATTTACAAATGTCCCTTTCTCATCTTCTATTTCTACCCCCAGTCCATCTGCAAGTCTATTCATGAAGGCAAACATAGCCGTTATCATGACCACCGAAAGGATCTGATTGTCTGACAAACCTGACTTTCTGAGGGTTTGGATATCGTTTTCCGTCATCTCAGAAGGTTCTTTGGTCAACTTCTCTACATACTCAACTATGGCCAGTGTTTCATCATCTAAAGCAGCGTTGCCATAATCCTGCATCACTATAGATGCCATTTCAGGATCCTCTGTTGCCTGACGGAGATACTCTCCGTGCGATACAGTTCAATATTTACAGTGATTTATAGAGGAAACTACGGTCGCTATTACCTCTTCTTGAGACCTAGTCAACGTCGAGGAGCCAAAACTAATTTTATGTCCCATATCCCACACCGCATGCATAGCTTCTTCATTAATTGACATGCATTTAATGACATTCGCGATGTCGGAATATTTAGGATCTTCTTTTATCCAGGACAACTAATAACCCTCCTTACAGGCGGATTTGATTGCCGGTTAAGACGAGACAACTATTTTTATAGGTTTCGAGCCGTTTACAACATAGCCCAGTTCATTCCAAACTGATTTTAAAGGCTGTTGCTCACCATCGCTGTTTGTGGCTCTCGATAGTAAGGTGTGTTCACCAGGTGAATTTGGGGTCCATTTGTAATTCCACTGCTGCCATGAATATTGCTCCAACGGCCCTATAAGTTCAGCTTCGTGCCAACTATTCCCACAATCAACAGAAACCTCTACTTTTGCTATGTCTGTTCGACCTGACCAAGCGCTCCCGCTGATATGATAATCGGTGCAGCATTTCAAAGATTCATTTTCGCTAGGAGAGGTTATGGCTGATTTTACCTGCATTTCCTGCACAGGTTTCTCTGTTCCATCCTCGTACCA
>DTSF01000341.1 GCA_012965485.1 Dehalococcoidia bacterium | reverse complement strand
ATACAGTCCTTAGAATATCGTCGAGACTATCAGCAACCAAGCTAGGACTACGATGTTCTTGGGGCAAGTTCTCATTGACATATTTTTTATAGGACCACCAAGTATTCTTTGACGTATCCCACCTATGTCCAACACGTTTTAAACGGAGGAATGCTCCTGGTTCTAATTTATGAATATTTGGATGTATGGTAAGTGGTGAGGGAATATACCTATATTGAAAATACAGTGATAATGCTTCTCTATCTATTCCTCCTTGCCAAGAGGGATGAACTCTTAGCGCCTTCAATTCAGACCCGAACAAAAAAGTACTGCCTTGCCAACCATAATATAAAGGCTTCTCCCCAATTCTATCTCGCACCAATATTAGCTCACCCTCTTGCCTATCAAATAAAGCGAATGCAAACATCCCGAAGAACATTCCTAAAGATTTTTCCAATCCCCACAACATAAGCGATGCCAAAATTACTTCGGTATCAGAGTCGCTGTTAAATTCATATCCATGTTGAATCAATCTTGTTCTAATATCTCGAAAATTGTAGATCTCCCCGTTATAGGCTATTACATACCTTTGATCTCGGGACAACATAGGTTGTCTCGCTCGGGGAGAAAGATCTACGACTGACAAACGCCTATGCACGACACTTAGTCCATACGACACATCGGTCCATGATCCTTTATCATCGGGACCCCTATGAGCTAGCCGATCACCCATTCTTGAGAGAATTTGTGCTCTCTCATCAGAGGATTGATCCAACGATATAAACCCAGCAAACCCACACATAATGAAAATTCCAGTTCAGTTAGTTTGTCCTGATTTAACGACCACTAGCAACCATACAAATGCGAACTTTTTAACAAAGAGGCTATTAAATTAGTCACAACAATATAGTCATATTTGGTGTTCATCGTGATTGTTGATTACCGAACACGTAGATTCAATCATTGTTTCAAGTGAATAATTTACACGCACTCTAGCCCTAGCTTCGCTACCCATCTTTACAAGCAGTTGTTGGTCTGAAATCAGGCGAAGCCATGCATTAACTAATTCCGAGACATCTCCTGGTTCTACAACGATACCCGTATCTCCTACAACGGCCTTACTATCCCCAACATCACTAACTACGGGTACCGTCTCTGTTGACATCGCCTCTGCTATTACATTTGCAAAACCCTCCCCACGTAGCGAGGACAAGAAGAAAACATCGAGTCCATTCATTATGGTATTGATATCAGATCTCTCACCTAACCAGTATACTTTGTCTTCTAAGTCCAACTGTCTGGTCTTTTCTTTAAGTATCGATAGATAATTGTCCTCCCCGTCACCAACAAAAACGAAGCGAACTTCAGGATACGCTGTACACAATTCAGCGGCCGCATCAAGCGCTATTTGATGGCCCTTCCATTCAACTATCCTGGAAACTTGACCTATTAGTTTAGTCGTTGGACCTATACCAAGATTTTCCCTAAATCTATTTCTTTCATCTATGTCAGGGCAGAATTTTTTGGTATCTATGCCATTCCAGATGACTGAGTTTCTTTTTCCGCTGATAAATCGTTTTTCGTGTTCCAACTGTCCTACCACAGAGTTGCTAATGATCACATCTACAAGTCTCGATGTGTATTTCGACAAAAGCGCCGCTCCTATACCTTTAAGACCAAAATCTCTAGGAGTAAAACTTGAAACACTATTGCCCCAAACAATTGTCTTTACCCCAGCGAGCTTTCCAGCCACTAGCCCAAAAAGATTCGGCCCAACCAAGAATC
>DTSF01000340.1 GCA_012965485.1 Dehalococcoidia bacterium | reverse complement strand
GGTGACTGAGACATATAATCTATACCCTCAATTGATACTTAGTCTCAATATAAAGTTGTAGTTGTGACAACATGAAAAATCAAGGGAAGTTTCCCGAATTGGATGTCAAAGATCGCTGTTTGAAGTGTGGGGTCAATTGCATATGCGCAATAAGAGCTGTTGGAGCATGCGTGGAATTTAACGGTAATTTAGTTTTGGATGACGTTACATTTTCCGTAGGTAAGGGGATTTTATCTGCGTTGGTAGGCCCCAACGCCGGTGGGAAAAGTACCTTATTTAACGCCATCGCTGGGATCCAAGATATAGTCCATGGTTCGATATTTGTTAATGGCCTGCCCCCCAAAGATTCAAAAGGTTCTATCAGCTATATACCTCAAAGAGAAAACGTTAATTGGAGATTTTCATTGACGGCTCAAGAAGTGGTTGACTTAGGTCTAGTAAAAAACAGATCTCTGTTAGGGTTTTCAAGAAAAGGAAGCCTGGAGAAGGTTCGATCTGCTTTGGAACGGGTAGATATGTGGAATTACAAGGACCAGTTAATTAGCGAAATGTCAGGAGGACAGCGGCAAAGAGTTTTTATTGCCAGAGCTTTATGTCAGGAAGCGAATATATTGCTTTTAGATGAGGCTTTCAGTGGAGTGGATGTGGCATCTCAATTCGGGTTGATTGATATGCTTAGAGAACTGAAAGATCAAGGAAAAACTATAGTAATCGCTACTCATGACCTGAATACGCTAGCCGATCGATTCGATGAGGTTATATGTCTCAATAGACACGTATGCGCGCAAGGATCTCCAGACACAGCATTTACTCCGGCGGTTTTGGAAGAATTATATGGACCCCACCCCGGAATGTTTTTGAGTCATTCCTTAGGTCATCACGATGATTAACATCATCCTTGAACCCTTCCAATATGACTTTATGCTGCGAGCTCTATTTGTATCGAGTATGGTTGGAATTATATGTCCTATTTTAGGAGCCTATGTAGTCATTAGAGGTATGGGTTTTATGGGTGACGCTATGGCTCACGCGGTGATGCCAGGCATAGTGCTTGCCCTAATCCTTGGTCTCTCCCCCTTTTTGGGTTCTGTGCCGATGGCGATTGTTGTTGCCGTGTCAGTTGGTTATTTAATTCACAAGAAGGATGTTAGTGTGGACACGGCCGTCGGGGTCATGTTCGCGGGATTGTTCTCTTTGGGGCTAGTTTTGATGTCTTTGGTTGGCAGCCTTACTGTAAGCATTGAGGACATATTACTCGGACAGATTTTGGGGGTGTCTGAGGCTGATATGTTGATTTCATTTGTTTTGACTGTTCTCGTGTTAGTTACCCTTGTTACCTTTCACAAGCAACTTATTTTTTCTGGATTTGATCCTGTGGGGTCAGTCGTAGCAGGTTTAAATGCTGGGGCCTTAAATTACATGTTCCTAATTTTGTTAGGCATATCCATTGTTGTTACTTTGCATGTAGTTGGAGTGGTTTTGGTTGTAGGTTTGTTGATAACTCCTGCTGCTGCGTCTCAGATGGTGATGCGGAGGTTCACGAGAGCCATGTTTTTAGGAATAATCTTCGGGTTGTTTTCTACAGTGGCGGGCTTATATGTATCCTATTATTTCGATCTTCCTTCGGGACCTTTAATGACTTTGATCTCGTTTGCGATCTTTCTCTGCTGCGCCATTTATGAAAGATTTTTTTCTCAGACACAGACGTCACATTTGATGTAGAACTCTATGTTATGACCAACAATCGCACCAGGTATGTCTGACTCGATACCTTTTAATAATCTTTCAACAGTCAAGGCTCTAAACTCTCCGACCCTGCCACATGATACGCAGACAGTGTGATGGTGGTGATCTACCCGAGAGAGTGAATATCTAGGATTTCCACCTGGTATAGAAAGACGGCATATAACGTTTGCTTTCAGCAGAATTTTCAGAGTTCGAAATACAGTTGCTCTGGATACATTCGATAGATCATCTGCCATTTGTTCAGCGGTAAACCCTTCGGCAGCACCATGAATATAATCTACTATTCTTTGTCTTGGGGCCGTAATTCTAAGTCCATGATCGTCCAATAGTGCCAATAGATTCGGCCTAGTCGTGTTTGAATTAGAGTTTGTCATTACAGAATCTTACCCAGACACAGAATACCAGATTTATTAGTCCGGGAAACATTGAAACTTTGCCAATTGCAACATCGATCTAAATTTTTAGATTCCGACAATGTTAAACTTCCATACCAAATACACAGATATCTATTATTGAAATGATGACAATTGACCTCTAGAAAAAAAGATGGCCCGGCTGACTCAGATCATATTCCAGATACTTCGATGAATCCTGGACAGAACAGATTTAAGTTTTTCTATGGTTGGTGGATTTGCATTGGTGGCGCTTTTGTTATGGCTATGTCATCTGGAATTAATTTTCACGGATTTGGCAACTTCATTATTCCTTTGAGCAAAGAATTTGGTTGGAGTAGAACCACCGTGTCGGCCGTGTTCTCTTTGGCTAGACTTGAAGCTGGATTTATCGGACCTGCAGAAGGGTGGGCGGTTGATAGAATGGGTCCGAGAAAATTAATGTTAGTCGGGATACCCTTGATGGGGTTGGGGTTCATTTTATTAAGCCAGGTTAGTAGTCTGTTTACATTTATGCTGGTTTATATTCTTGGCATAACATTGGGGAACAGCCTTGGAATGCACGTGCCTGCCTCAGCTGCCGTTGCAAATTGGTTCAATAGAAAAAGAGGATTGGCATTTGGGATCATGTGGTCCGGTGTAGGGTTGGGAGGGTTATTGGTGCCAGCCTTGGGATGGGCTATTAATGTCTATGGGTGGAGGGATGCTTCGATTTACGTAGGTATATTCGTTATATTTCTTGGTGTGCCTGTCGCTGCTTTGATGAGGCACAGACCGGAGCAGTACGGATTCTTGCCCGATGGACAAATAATTCCTCAGAAAACCTCCAATGAGAAACTCGTTAAGAGTGAAGATTTTGAAGTTGACTTCACGGCTCGAGAGGCTCTTCAGACTTCGAGTTTTTGGTTTCTATCTTTATCAATAATGGCGAGATCTCTAGTTACTGGAGGGGTCGGACTTCATTTGGTTCCGTACTTTGTTGGATTGGGAGCTAGCCCCATAGAGGCCGCAGCATATGCGGGTTCGGTTGGTGTCATCAGTATTCCAGGACGCTTCGGCCTCAGTTACTTAGGAGATTATTTTAATAGGCGTTATATGATGGCAATTTCGCTACTATTCATGACCTTATCTATCGTGTTATTAGCCACAGCCGATTCCCTGTCTTCTTCTATTCCGGGATTGGTTGCCTATGCGATCTCTCAAGGTGGAATCTCTGTTATACCGCAATCCATCATTGCCGATTATTTTGGAAGGAAAGCATTTGCAACAATTTCTGGATTTAGAAGCAGTATCCAAATGTTAGGGATAATTGTTGGTCCAGTAGTATCTGGGTTTGTATACGATAGAAATGGTAGTTATGAATGGGCCTTTTTGGGATTTGCGGCAGCCTCAGTTGTGTCCATGTTGTTGGTTCTTATGGCACTGCCTCCTTCGCCTCGACGTCACGATATATTGGAAACTTCCTAGTAATCACATATTTTGTTGTGATTTTATGCTAGAATCCGACCATAAAAATTTAAACCAAATTGGGGGAGCTTGGAACGGCCAGGCTGAGAGGGCAACGCTGACGTTGTCGACCCATCGAATACCTGATCTGGGTAATGCCAGCGGAGGGATCCCAATAAAAAAGTACACAATATCCTGGCCGCCACATAGAGGGTGGTTTTTTTTTGCGTTTTCATTAGGGCTTAGATTTGAATGGAAAAAATACTAGACAACCACATAAACATTGTTGGTCTTAAGAAAACCATTTATCAGGACGGGAACCCGTTGAAAATTTTGGACGGGGTAGATTTATCAATTCAGAAATCTGAAGTCATCTCTGTGTTAGGCCCGAGTGGTTGTGGTAAAAGTACTCTTCTTAACATTATTGCCGGTCTTGATGAACCTGACGAAGGTGACATCAATATAAATGGGTTGGATTTTGATTCCAGATTGGGGTCAGTGGGATATATGCAGCAAAAGGATCTTCTACTACCATGGCGGTCAGTAAAAGATAATGTCATCCTTGGTTTGGAAATCAGAGGTGTATCAAAAAAGCAGTCTTATCAAATTGTTGAGCCACATTTCCAATCTTTTGGGCTGTTTGGCTTTGAATCAAACTACCCGCATACTTTATCAGGGGGTATGAAACAAAGAGCTTCATTTCTCAGGACTGTAATAACCGAACCAGATATTCTTCTCCTTGATGAACCATTTAGCGCCCTCGATGCATTAAATAGATCTCGCCTACAGATGTGGTTGCTGGATTTGCTGGAAGAAATACAGCGAACGGTTTTATTGGTCACTCATGATGTCGATGAAGCCATTATGCTTTCGGACAGAGTTTATGTGATGACATCCCGGCCTGGGCGGATTAATTCGGTAGAGGAAGTTCCATATCCAAGACCTAGAAATCGTGAGATCGTCAATGACAGTTCATTTGTCGAATTGAAATCTAAAATACTTTCCTTTCTTTGGGATCAGGATTAGATGATGATAAATTGGTTGGTTAAATGGGGACCTGCTTTCGGAATAGTATGTTTGATTGTTGGGGCCTGGCAATTACTTGTGAAAATACAAGAAATACCTAGCTGGCTGTTACCCTCACCATCTTCTGTGGCAACTACTATCTATAGCGATCACAGTATGCTTATGAGGCATACCTTAGTAACTCTAGAAGAAATTATTCTAGGATTTTTTTTAGCTATAGCTGTAGGTGTCATTTTAGCTTCCGCTATTTGTCTTTCGCAGACAATTGAAAAGGCTTTATATCCGTTTATCATCGCTTCCCAAACAGTACCAATTATTGTTATAGCTCCCATGTTATTGGTTTGGATTGGGTATGGATTGGCACCCAAAATAATAGTGGTAGCCTTGATAAGTTTTTTCCCCATTGTGGTTAATACTGTGGATGGCATGAAATCTATCGATCCCGATATTCAAAAGTTAATGCGTACCTTAGGAGGGAAAAAAGCTCAAGTATTTTCGAAAATTATGATCCCATCCTCCCTCCCTTATTTATTCTCGGGTCTTAGGGTTGCCATAGCGATCAGCGTGATAGGTGCGGTAATCGGTGAGTGGGTTGGTTCTAGTGAAGGACTCGGGTATCTGATGATTCGATCGAAGCCGCAATTTCAAACTGAGCGAGTATTTGCCGCGATCATAATTTTATCTTTTATAGGGATAGGGTTATTTGCTTTAATAACCTATCTCGAGAAGGTGTTTGTACCGTGGTCAAATGAACAGAGAAATTAAATTTATGGAATACAAATTTATAAAGGATGATGAATGAAAATTAGGTTAATCGGATTCATCTTGCTAACATTGTTGGCTTGCTTAAATTTATCTTGCGATACCTCAACAGAGATTGTTCAAGTGAAGCTTGCGTTGGATTGGTACCCAAATGCTAATCACATTGGGTTATACATCGCTCAGGAAAAGGGCTATTTCGAAGAAGAAAATTTAAAAGTTGAAATATATACCCCGTCAGATCCTTCTACTGTTTTACAAACGGTAGCTTCAGGTGCAGATGATTTTGGTATGAATTACCAACCTGACGTTCTAATAGCCCGCTCAGAAGGGGTTCCGGTCATTTCAATTTTGGGTATGGTGCAACACCCGTTGAATTCTATAATGGCATTGCAGTCTTCTGGAAACAAAACGCCGAAAGATCTGAAAGGAAAAAAGGTAGGATATCCAGGTATCCCTTGGAATGAAGACGCCTTGAATACTATGCTCGAGTCTGATGGTCTAAATGGACTGGAAGATATAGAACTGGTGAATGTAGGATGGGATTTGGGGTTGTCTATGATATCCGAAACAGTAGATGCGATTATCGGGGCTTATTTTACTCATGAGAGCATACTTCTCAAGAATGAAGGACATCCTGTTAATGTGATGCGAATGGAAGAATGGGGCGTTCCAGACTATTACGAATTGGTGATGGTGACGAGCGAAGACTATTTATCAGAAAATACCGATGTTGTGGGAAGATTCATCCGAGCTGTCCGCAAGGGGTACACTGATGCCATTTCCGATCCGCAAACGGGTGTTGATATCTTGAAGAAATACGCTCCTGAAATAGATGAAGATATTGATAGGCCAGGGGCAGATTTGCTCCAGGATTTGTGGAAGGGAAAGAACGGCAGGTTTGGGACTCAGGAAGAGGTCAGATGGGTATCTTTTTCTAATTGGATGAAAGCGAGGAACATTATAGATGCAAATCTAGATCCAAAAGCTGCTTTCACAGACAAATTTTCTTCCGAATCTGGGCGTTGGATAAAGTAAAAAAGGTTCTGGAAAGTGACGTTAACTTCTGATTTGAAAGCAAAATATTGCAGCCTGTGGGAATTGATGACTCACCATCGGTTTGTTTCACAATTGGGCGATGATTCCTTGCCGCCCAATGTATTCAAAACATATTTCCTTCAGGATTATGTTTTTGTAAATAATTTAGTCGTTTTGGC
>DTSF01000339.1 GCA_012965485.1 Dehalococcoidia bacterium | reverse complement strand
CCCAATCGAAAGGAATTTTTTCCATGGTTGGGGGTAACCCGAACACCGCCAATTTTCCGAAAGGCTTAACTAATTTCAGAGATTGGTTCAAAGTATCAACACTACCTACGGCTTCTATTACCAAGTCTGCACCTTCACCTGATGTGAGATCCATGACGGCTTCTGTAGCTTTGTCGCCTGTCACGTCAATTGCTTCGTCGATTCCCATATTGCGGCCAGCCTGCAACCTTTCTGCTACTGGTTCGATCCCTATGATCTTATGGGCTCCGAGTTTTCGTAACATAAAATCGTGGAATAAACCAACAGAACCCTGTCCTAAAATGGCTACAGTTTTCCCTACTAATGTCGGCAATTTTCTTGTTCCAAAAACTACTGTTCCGAGCTGTTGTGCCATCAATAGATGCGCTTCTGGAACACCTGTTGGTACCCGTAAAAGAAAATTAGGATCGATTAATTGGTAGCCAGCGAAGCACCTGGACTGCCATATATTGGGCACAGTGAGTACTAATTCTCCTTCGGTAAAATCGGTATCACCAGGGTCTACTACTTGTCCAATACCTTCGTGTCCGGGGTAACCATGGGGAAGAGGGAATTCATGCACATTCCAACCCATATAAGTTATGTGCAAATCGCTACCACATATCGATGCCAGATTCGTTTTTACTAACACTTTGCCGGGTTCTATTTTTGGGATATCTATGGCATCACATCGCCATTCCCTCAACCCAGTTGATATCGCTGCGGGCATCTCGCTCATTCCTCACTCCGTGTATAAAATCATGTCTTTTGGTAGATGTCTGGAATTGTACCCTCGTGTATCCTCATAATACAAAATTAATTTATCGGCCTAAGCTCCTTTTAATTGGCTTGGTGCTGTAGCCCCTTCCGGGCCTTACTATTCATGTTTGGCCGGTTGCTGCTAGCTTTAATAGTATTCAATATAACAAGACAACTGCGTGCGAGTTATATTACTCTTACCAATATAATTACTTGCAGCACTATCATTAAAAGAGGAAGTAAAGTTCTAACCAGCTCCATCGTGTGATTATATTCATCCAATTTTCTTTCGAATCTATTTCTCTTCATTACTGCCTCCAAAACTGAGTCCAAAATTTAATAAACAAAAATTGTAGGTCAGGGGTAATGAAAAAGAAAGCGTAATTCCACTTAAGGCCTAAATAAAGATGATAGGAAGGATCGAGTTCAGGTTTTATTGTTAGGAATGGAGATTTCCTACCTAGCTAAGCAACTCAGTAGGATTGTCTTTTACCAATAGAGAAATATTCTTGGATGACATTCCTGAATCCAGTAAGGCGGCTATAGCCATTCTCATGCCTTCAGATGGAGGAGGGTTCACTGGCTGTCCAAAAGCAGTTGTTACGACGGATCTCTCAATCCCAGCTTTGAGTATCTGCGCTGACAGATCAATAGGACTTATTTTTGCTGCTAAAGGCATACATGAAAGGAAGCTATATTCCATGTAGACTCCCAATGTGGTCAAATCTTTTAATTGGTCTTCACGGAGTTCCTCAGGATGAGTTGCGATCATCTTTTTTACGCCACGATCTTTGGCGGCTCCAAATAATTTCATCGTCTCCAACGGTGAAATACATCCTGACGCCAAGATCATATCGTTTGCTTGGACTATATCAATAACTTCAAGGGTGTCATCAGTAAGTTTCTCTGATTTGTCTAATATACATAGACCTTTCCCGGAGTTAGTTTTTGATAGATAAAACTCCGCTGAAATAGTAGGCATCCAGACAATAT
>DTSF01000338.1 GCA_012965485.1 Dehalococcoidia bacterium | reverse complement strand
CTCCCAATTTTTTATAGCATGAGTAATGAACAGGTTGAGTATGTTTCAGAAATACTGAAGGCAGCATTAACTTAATTATTCGAATAATCATGTATCTAATATGTTGATAAGGAGTAGGGCGCCTCTCAGACTCGGTCTTGCAGGAGGTGGGACTGATGTAAACCCATATTCGAAAAATTATGGAGGCGCCGTTTTGAATGCCACAATAAGCATGTATGCTTATGCAACAATAAAGCCAAGAAACGATGGCATTATCGAACTTATTTCATATAATACGAAAGAAATCTTCAAATGCAAAAGCAAGAAAATACTGGAGAATGATGGAAAATTGGATTTGTTGAAAGGAGTTTATAATAGGCTCCAAAAAAATTTCGGTATAGGTGAGCTTTCATTCACTTTAACTGTATACTCCGACGCCCCGCCTGGTTCGGGTTTAGGTACTTCATCAACAATTGTGGTCGCAGTGTTGGGGGCCTTTTCGGAATGGCTAAGAATTCCTTTGGGAGAGTATGATATTGCTGCACTCTCATATGTCATTGAGCGGAAGGACTTGCAGATGGCAGGGGGCAAACAAGATCAGTATACTGCAACTTTTGGCGGTGTCAATTTTATGGAGTTCGGTCCAGGCGAGAGAGTAATTGTGAATCCGTTGAGAGTGAACCACGATTATTTGAACGAGTTGCAAATTAATTTGTTATTATACAGTACGGGCCAAAGCCGTTTGTCGTCAGATATTATATTGGCTCAGTCCCAGTTGATTGAGAGAGGTGAAAAACATTCACTAGAAGCGATGCATCAAATTAAGGCCGAAGCCGTTAAAATGAAGGAAGCCATACTGACCGGCCAGCTATCCGAAATAGGTAAAATATTGGCATCCGGTTGGAAATACAAGAAAATTACTTATAGCAAGGTAACGACCGAAGCAATAGATGAAATATATTCAGCAGCCATTGAAGCAGGAGCATCGGGTGGGAAGATATCTGGAGCAGGGGGTGGAGGTTTTATGATGCTGTATTGCCCAGAGGATAGCAGGGAAAGCATCGTGCAAAAAATAAGCAGGGAATTTGGGGGAGAGTTCAAGAGATATGAGTTCACCTCTACAGGACTTCAAACATGGAAGATATAGTCGAGAGAATTAGGTCAATAGCAATTTCGTCAATTAAGTGTAAGAAAAGTTTGGTAGATGATTATAATTTGCTTTGCATAATAGAAGAGATAATTAATGAAGTCATCAGGGCCTTTAAGGGAAATAACAAGGTCTTGTTTTGTGGTAATGGAGGAAGTGCAGCTGATGCCCAACATTTAGCAGCCGAACTTTCAGGCCGCTTTTATATGGATCGGCCGCCTCTTGATTCCGAAGCCCTTCATGTCAATACTTCTTACATTACTGCTGTCGCAAATGATTATTCTTTTGATGAAATTTTTTCAAGGTTGGTTGAGGCTAGATGTAAGCCGGGTGATGTAATATTTGGTTTGTCTACTTCTGGAAACTCTAAAAACGTTATAAATGCAATGAGGACAGCAAACAAAATTGGGACAACGACAGTAGGTTTTACTGGAAATAAAGGCGGAGCACTTCCTGAATTATGTACTTACTGTATTTGTGTCCCGTCTCATAATGTTGCCAGGATACAGGAGACACACATAATGCTAGGCCATATAATCTGTGAAATTGTGGAAGAGGCTTTGTTTAAGGTTGAAAAATAAAGCGGTTTTTCTGGATAGGGATGGGACAATCAACAAACATGTTCCTTACTTGAAAAAGCAAACTGATT
>DTSF01000337.1 GCA_012965485.1 Dehalococcoidia bacterium | reverse complement strand
GGGGATAAAGTTATGGGTACGGGGGTGGGCACTAGTATAAATAAGGCTGAAATGGAAGCCGCTGCAAACGCCTTAACGAGATTTCAAAATCGCTGAAGTTTTATTAGTTTGGTGGCTTTTTTGGGGTCTGTGATAACCTTGGCTCCGGTAACAAAGTTCAATCCGATTTTCAGGAGACATTTCACATGGCGAAAGTAAGCGGTAATTACCTTATTGCTAGGACCTTGAAGGAAGAAGGTGTCGATACTCTCTTTTACCTAATGGGGGGACCAAATTTCGATACGATTATGGAGTGTCAGGATGTAGGCATTAGAACCATAGACTTCCGGCATGAACAGGCCGCTGCTATGGCTGCCCACGCATACTCTCGTGTCACAGGAAAGCCGAGTGTGGTAATGGCTGCTTCTGGACCTGGTACTTTAAATTTATTGACAGGGGTATATACCGCATCTATTGACTGTGCCCCCATGGTTATTCTGGGTGGGGCCAGTGCAGTGCATGAAATAGGAAGAGATACTTTCCAGGAAGTAGATCAGGTAGGCATAATGCAACCGTTGTGCAAATATTGGCACAGACCCACTAGGGCTTCCAGATTTCCGGAAGTTGTGAGTACTGCATACCGACAGGCTCAGAGTGGTAGGCCGGGGCCTGTATATATCGATTGCGGCGGAGATGTACTTTACGAGGAGGTGGAAGAGGAATCGGTACCAACACCTTCAAGGGCACTCAAGCGGACTAGACCAGTGGCTGCTTTAGGAGATATTGAAAGGGTTATGGCACTTATTGCCAACGCGGAAAGGCCGTTGCTATTTGCTGGTGGGGGTGCTTTTTTTTCTGGCGCGGCTCCAGAATTAGAAAAGTTTGTGGACGTAACTAGTATTCCCTTTTACACAGCTCCGATGTCGAGAGGTTTAATTCCGGAAGACCACCCTGTTTCGTTTCAAGGAGCACGCTCCACTGCGATGAGAGAATCAGATGTTGTGTTAGTGGTTGGGACCCGAATGAATTGGATGATGAATTATGGGCAACGTTTTGCACCGAATGCAAAGATCATACAGATAGATATTAATGAAGCTGAGCTTGGCCATAATCGGGATATAGAAATGGGTATTTTTGGAGATGCCAAGGCAGTCATGGCCCAATTATTGGAATTAGCCCAACAAAGGAGTTCGGATTTTTCTGGCGCACTGGAATCCCCTTGGATTGTAGGGTTACGCGAAGCCAATGAAAAAAGAATGGCCCAAACAGCCCCATTGCTCAATTCCGATCAGACACCTATACACCCTTTGCGCTTATGTAAAGAAATAGACGAATTTTTAGACAGAGATGCCATCATCTCGGTGGACGGAAACGAGATTTTGCATTTCGGAAGGCAATCTATATCGACATATTTGCCTGGTCATCGGTTAAATTCCGGTGTGACTGGGACAATGGGGGTGGGATTACCATATGGGATTGGTGCGAAAGTAGCCAAACCAGACAAGCAAGTTCTTGTATTGCACGGCGACGGGTCTATGGGTATGAACGCTATGGAAATTGATACGGCAGTACGGCACAACCTGCCAGTAGTGACTGTGATAAGTAACAATGAAGGTTGGACTGCCCGTACCCCTGGTAAGAGAAAACCCGGTCGTGAATTAGGATTCACTGAGTTTGATCGTATGGCAGAAGCTCTGCACGGCTATGGGGAAAAGGTGGAGGACCCTACTGAGATCAAACCTGCCTTAGATCGGGCTTTTTCTAGTGGAAAGCCAGCTGTAGTTAATGTGAGAGTTGAACCCACCGCCACTGGTGTATCTAGATCATGGGGTGGTTCCAGAATGGAGTAACTTGGAAGTGTTCCTTGTAGTTTTTAAATCACTGATAAATTCAAGGTACTTTCCCCTCTGAATTTATGAACTGTAAAGCTCAATTCAAACATTTTCTCTATTCGGAGAATCCTTTAAAGGAGTTTGGTAATATCCAATGAAGCTGACGAAAAAATAAAAGAGGTGTTTTCATGATTGATTTACTGTCCATTGCGCGAACAGAAGCCGATGGAGGCGATTTACTTAACCTTTTGTCCGGATTGTTCGAGCCATCTGAAGTAAGGCCAGAGGGGTATTCAGACGCAGTTGTGTGGCAAGGTGGAAATCATGATGGCGTGGTGAATCCTGTCGCCCATTCCTTAACAGATGCCTATGCTCTCCTTGGGACCATCGCTGCAGTAGACATACTGGGCTTGCCGTTTTATGCCGTCCCTATGTGGTCACAATATAGGCATGATACTAAATTAGCTTCCCTAGGTTGGTTTGGAAATATGCCATGTACCTCGGTCAAATGGTCCACAGCAGGAGACGCTTATGTCAATGACGGGAATGGCAATAAGGTGGTCGTGATGGGAAAGTCAGCTAACGCCCCTCTTAGAACTCAGGCAGGGGTCTACTGCAATGTTAGGCCGTATGGCCCCATTACTGTTGTCAGGTGCATGCCTTGCCTACCGTACTCACAGGATAGGGATAAATTTGTAGTGGATGACTCAGGAATTGTCCATTCAGAAATGAATACACCAGGTATTCAAATGGCCTATGCTAATCGACTTTTTCTCAAGATGGTAAACGATAGCGGTCATCTAGGTCGGGTCGCAATGAAACCTACCCAGGCTATGGAAGACGGTATTAATGCCGGCTTGCATTCTTGGTTACTAAAAGGCACCAAATTTGAAGTAGGAAGAAGATATGCGGTTGACCCCTATGAAGAACATAAAGAAAGAATTGACCGGATAGTCTCATTGCTACCTTCAGATTTTAAGGATGGCATGGAAAATTGGGGAGGTAGGATCGAACAACATATTTCAGATACCAATTATGGGTTATTAATCTGGGATCTTATAGAAAAAC
The DNA here is from genome assembly GCA_012965485.1 of Dehalococcoidia bacterium. The sequence continues at coordinate 3,751 of DTSF01000337.1, read as the reverse complement.
GAGATACTATAGTGTTGGCTACCGACTTGGATGGGGATAGATTGACTGACCTTCTCGCAGATATTTCAGACCCTTTACGGGCCTTTGGAGATAAGGTAGTCCAGCACGTTGGTAAAAATGTAAATATGTGGGATGCTTGGTCTGAAATGGGATACACCACCGGTAACGGCAGGGACATGACCTCAGTTATGCATAGGATGGATGGCCCGCCAATACATGAACAAACACTTGGCTCCGCGGATGCAATGCTACTTAGGCTCCTGGACGGAGATGAATCTTTGGGTGGGACGAAGAGACCATATGATCCGCGCATTCATTTTGTGCTAATGCGGGACGCATATATAGATGCCAATCCTGGGAATTCCGAATTGAGAAACTGGTTAGATTCCTCATTAGACATTTTTGATGGGATCTACGGAGAAAACAGACCTGGCTTCTTAGATGGGTATAAAGCTCTTAAGGAAGCAATCACCCCTTGGGGATTTTAAGTTACTTTTAAATGTAATGCTGGCTAACCTTTCTAGGCTAGCTGGTGATGCCCGGGACAGGAAAACGGGAAGTTAGTTCCAGAGTCTCTTGCTTGACTTTTTCCTCCACCGATGGGTCCCCAATATTGGTGAGGACCTTTAGGATTAGCTTACCTATAGTAGTTGCCTCTCGTACTTTCATTCCTCTACTTGTGACGGCAGGGGTACCGAGTCTAATGCCACTAGCCTGTCTTGGTGGTTTTGTATCAAATGGAATAGCATTCCTATTAATTACGATGTTTGCTTTACCTAGCGATTCTTCAGCTTGTTTTCCAGATATTCCTATTGGAGTCACGTCAACCAGTGTCATGTGATTATCGGTTCCTCCAGAAACCAAACGCAAGCCACCTTCGTGTAAGGTAGTTGCTAATGCCTTCGCATTAGCAACTACCTGCTCTTGGTATTGCACGAATTCATCCATTGCGGCTTCCTTAAAGGCAACGGCTTTTGCAGCGATGGTGTGTTCGAGAGGTCCACCCTGCATATTGGGGAAGACAGCACTGTTTAAGGCTTTACCCATTTCACTTTTACCCAAAATGAACCCGCCCCTGGGACCCCTTAAAGTTTTATGAGTGGTGGATGTAACGATATCAGCGCTTTCTAGCGGGGAAGGGTGAATCCCTGCTGCAACAAGACCCGAAATATGAGCCATGTCGACCATAAGTTTTGCATTTACAGAATCAGCTACTTCCTTAAATTTTTCAAAATTGATGGTTCTGGTGTAGGCAGAAGCACCCGCTACTATCAGTTTAGGCCTGCATTCTTTTGCTATTTTGCTGACTTCTAGAAAATCTATAGTCTCAAGTTCTCGATCCACCTCATAAGGGACAAAATTATAAAGTTTGGCAGAGAAATTCACTTGGCTCCCGTGGGTCAAATGCCCTCCATGATCTAATCCCATACCCATCACAGTGTCACCAGGTTGCAAAGATGCGAAATACGCAGCCATATTGGCCTGCGCGCCACTATGAGGCTGTACATTAGCATAGTCAGCATGAAATAAGGACCTCGCTCTGTCTATCGCCAACTGTTCCACTACATCAACGTATTCACATCCGCCGTAGTACCTCCTTCCAGGGTAACCCTCCGCATATTTATTTGTGAATACAGATCCCTGGGCTTCAAGCACAGCTGCGCTTGCGTAATTTTCTGAGGCTATTAGGTTGATATTATTTTGCTGGCGTCTCTTTTCATTTTCTATGGCATCAGATATTTCTGAGTCAATGTTCTGTAACTTCATTTGTTACTCCTCAATCAATGTCTAGAAAAAATATTAGTTTAATGTTAATTCACCGTGGGTTAAAAATATAAAATGAGTAAGCCTTTTGAATTTCGTTAGTCTTATAATAGATCACCTTGTCTCGATAGTGTTGCTAGAGAGGTATTGCTACTGTAGAGTATTTGAAGGCATTGAGCATGCCTAGAACATGCAGAAAAGAAATGTACATAGAAGGAACGTGACGGCCTTTTAAAATGGGCAAAGGTATCATCGAAACTTATAAAAAATTCCTTCCTATTACTTCCGAGACTCCTGTTTTTTCTCTGGGAGAAGGAAACACCCCTCTGGTTAAATCTAGAAATATAGTGGATGAGATAGGTTGCAAATCGCTATTTTTTAAACTTGAAGGTTGCAACCCGACTGGCTCATTTAAAGACAGGGGTATGGTAGTGGCGGTAGCTAAAGCCGTCGAAAAAGGGATCAGTTCGATAGCGTGTGCCTCAACAGGTAATACTAGTGCCTCTGCAGCTGCGTATGGAGCTTATTTGGGACTTAGAACCACCTTAATCGTTCCAAAGGGAAATGTGGCCAGAGGTAAACTGGCTCAAGCGGTTGCATATGGTGCACATATAGCAGTGATTGACGGTAATTTTGATAAAGCCCTGGAAATTGCTCGTGAGTTGTGTGAAAGGCATCCCGTGGAGCTTGTAAATTCACTAAATCCTAACCGTATAGAAGGCCAAAAAACTGCTTCTTTTGAAATTGTCGAAGAACTCGGGATGGCACCTGACCATCTCTTTATACCAGTTGGCAACGCTGGCAATATCACAGCATATTGGAAAGGCTTTAAGGAAGCTCTTGAAAGTGGACTTTCAGGTAAATTGCCTGTGATGAATGGGTACCAAGCATCTGGGGCTGCCCCTATAGTTGACGGGGCTATTGTAGAGGAACCCCGTACAGTAGCATCTGCTATACGGATCGGTAACCCAGCCAGTTGGGAATTAGCTTTGAAAGTTCGAGATGAATCGAAGGGGTTTATTGATAAGGTTGCTGATAAGGAAATTCTCAGTGCATATCGCAGGTTAGCATCTGATGAAGGCGTTTTTTGCGAACCGGCTTCTGCTGCGTCACTGGCAGGTTTATTAAAGAGGGTTAATTCAGGCGAATCTTTTGAAGGCAAAACCATTGTATGTGTTATCACTGGGAACGGTCTTAAGGACCCAGATATAGCAAATGAAATAAAACCAGTTTCTCTAAATGAATACCCGGCTAAAATCGAATCAGTGGAGGAGGCTCTTACCTTATCATGACTGAATCGGTGCACTCTGCTAAGTCAGGAGAGGCTTTCGATTCTGATAGGATTAGATCTGCTGTCCATGAAATTTTGGTTTCAATAGGGGAGAACCCAGAAAGGGAAGGTCTGTTAGATACACCAAATAGGGTCGTGGAATGGTATCGTGACATATTTTCCGGGTTGCAATCTGACCCTGAAGAAGTACTAAGCGTTTTTTTTGAGGAAAATCATACCGAGCCTGTAGCTTTTACAGATATTTCGTTCAATTCAATTTGCGAGCATCATTTGTTGCCATTTTATGGTTATGCTCATGTAGCTTATGTACCAAAAGGCAGGTTGATTGGAGCAAGTAAAGTTTCTCGATTGATTGATGTGTTGGCTAAAAGGCCTCAAATTCAAGAAAGGCTAACGACTCAAATAGCAGACAGTGTTTATCGATATCTGGACGCGAGTGCAAGTTACGTTTTTATGTCTGCAGAGCATACGTGCATGACTTTGCGAGGTGTCAAGAAAACCGATAGCAAGATAGTTACATCTGCGCAAAGAGGAGGGAGGCAGGAGGTTAAACAATTGATAAAAACCATACGTTTATCTAAATCGTAAGAGGTGAAATGAGTTATTTTGAAAACGATGACCAGCTTGAAAAAGCTTGGTCACGCATGCTTCCTAATTGCTACTTAAATACAATTTTTATTACCCCTGAGTGGCAAG
>DTSF01000336.1 GCA_012965485.1 Dehalococcoidia bacterium | reverse complement strand
ATGGAAGCAGATATTGTCGGTGAAGAACATTATAATGTTGCGAGGGCTGTTCAAGCAATCCAATAATCCATCTTCAAAGGCTCCAATCTGATTTACATCAATTTCATCCATAAAACCATTTACACCTGCATATATTAGAACCACCTGCTCCTCTGTAGGAATCGGGGAAAATTGTTTTTGCTTTAGCAATTCAGTAAGGCGTTCACCACGAGCTAATAATTTTTGTGTTGATGCATCAAGATCAGAACCAAATTGTGAAAATGCTGCTAATTCTCTATACTGTGCTAATTCGCCTTTTATAGAACCCGTAACCTGTTTCATAGCCTTCATTTGTGCTGAGGAACCAACGCGAGAAACAGACAATCCAATATTAACCGCTGGTCTTATGCCTTGGTAAAAAAGATCAGTCTCTAAGAAAATCTGCCCATCAGTAATTGAGATAACATTAGTGGGAATATAAGCAGAAAGATCATTAGCTTGCGTTTCGATGATTGGTAAAGCGGTTAAAGATCCTCCACCATTGTCATCATTTAATTTTGCAGCTCTTTCAAGTAACCGGGAGTGAAGATAAAAAATATCTCCTGGATATGCTTCTCTCCCAGGTGGGCGCCTTAATAGAAGCGACATTTGTCTATATGCCACAGCTTGTTTTGATAGATCATCATAGACAATCAAAGCATGCATAGCATTATCTCTAAAATATTCTCCCATGGTGCAACCTGTAAAAGGAGCAAGATACTGTAAGGGTGCTGGCTCTGAAGCAGTGGCAGATACAACTATCGAATATTCCATCGCTCCCTTTTCCTCTAAAATCTTTACAATCTGTGCTACTGTGGATCTTTTTTGACCAATGGCTACATAAATACAATATAGCTTTTCATTTTCATTTTCCGACTCATTAATCTGCTTTTGATTCAATATAGTGTCGATTGCAATAGCTGTTTTACCTGTTTGACGGTCTCCAATAATTAATTCTCTTTGGCCTCTTCCAATCGGTATCAATGAATCTATAACCTTTAAGCCTGTCTGCATTGGCTCATACACCGATTGACGCGGAATTATACCTGGTGCTTTAACATCAACTCTCCTGTTATCGGCGGTGTTAATGGGACCTTTTCCATCGATAGGATTTCCCAATGAATCAACAACTCTGCCTAACAATTCTTTTCCTACTGGCACTTGAACAATCTCGCCAGTACGCTTCACAATGTCACCTTCTTTTATATCTGTGTCATCTCCAAAAATCACGACCCCAACATTATCTTCCTCGAGATTTAGGGCCATACCTTTTAAGTCATCAGAAAATTCGACCATTTCACCTGCTTCAACATTATCAAGTCCATAAACTCTAGCTATGCCATCTCCTACGGAAAGTACTTGACCAATTTCGGAAACTTCAGCCTCCTTCCCAAAATCCTTTATTTTCTTTTTTAATATTGCTGATATTTCTGCAGGTTGTATTTCCATAACTAAACCTCATTCATCATTGATTGCATGGATTTAAGGCGGCTAAGCAAAGAAGCATCGATCATTTTGCTTCCAATTTTAATAATAAGGCCACCTAAAATATCTTCATCGATTTCTATGTCCATCTCAACGTCTTTTGAAAAACGACTCTGCAAAATAGATTTTATTTCTCTTTCTTGTTCTGCAGTAAGTTTGGAGCTAGATATTACTTTCGCGTTAACTCGTCCTTTGAGTTGATTCAGAAAGATTTTATACGCATCTATTACATCTGGAAGAACAAAAAGTCTTTTATTTGTACAAAGCACACCGAT
>DTSF01000335.1 GCA_012965485.1 Dehalococcoidia bacterium | reverse complement strand
TATTGCCTCTATGTCCTTTTGTTGTGTTTCTGGAGTGTAGTCTCCATCTGATGCCCAATCACTGTCGCCATGCCCTCTTTGATCCAATGCAATTATTCGATATCTGTCTGCGAATGACAGAGCAACGAAGTCCCAGGAATGTGATTGTTGGGCAAATCCATGAAGTAACACCATGACAGGATTGGCAGGGTCACCCCACTCGAGATAACGGAACTTCATCCCATTTATTTCAATCGATTTGCTTTCAGGCTGCCATTCTTTTTCAAAGGTTACTCCTACTTCTCTTGCAGCATCATGTAGAGATAATCCTTGATGTTCTTTAATGCTCATAAATTTATCTTCTCCAGACGATTATTTTATTAGGATATTGTGATAGGTTTTTAGATTGGTGGAATTATATTTTTGAAGGTTGATATTTTTTCGTACTGATTAGCTACGTTATAGAGTCTAACCTCTTGAAATGCAGGTGCAGTGAGCTGCATCGACACGGGCAATCCCTTTGATGTGAAACCAATAGGAAGTGAAATGGTAGGGAGTCCTGTTATGTTTTGTGGCCGAGTCAGTCTTGCCATTAATGGTGCTATGAGTTCCTGAACCCCGTTAATCTCTACGGATGTATCGTTTATCGGAGGTGCTCCTGTGGCCACTGTAGGAGCAATTAAAATGTCGTAAGTTTTAAATAAGTTGTTTACTTTTAGATTGTAAATGGTTCTCGCTCTTTGGCTTTTAACATAGTCTACCCCTGATGTTAGAGAGCCTTGCTGCAAGCGAGATTTGACGTCATTGCCAATTAATTCCGCTTTAGTTCTGATATTTTCAGAATGTATCTCGGCTGCCTCGGTAAGGAGTATTGTTCCCGATATAGCCAGGGTATGCTCAAGTATGGGTACTTCAATGGGTTCTACTTTGGCACCCAAACTCGCAAAATGTTCAGAGGCCTTCTTCATCAAGCAGACTACTTCTTCATCGATAACATCGTAGAAATATGTTTGAGGATGCGCTATTTTTATTCCACTAATGTCTTTTTCGATATCGGATGTATAGTCGGATAGGTGGTGTTCTGAAGAGAAAGAATCATTTATATCGTGTCCTGAAATGGTATTGAGCATTATGGCATTGTCTTCCACTGTTCTTGTCATAGGGCCCACGGTATCCAAAGAACTACTCAAAGGGAACACCCCATATCTTGAGACTCTACCAAATGTGGGTTTCATTCCTACAATTCCACATAAGGCCGAAGGTATGCGTATTGACCCCCCAGTATCACTACCCAAAGCCCCCATGCATTGACCAGCCGAGACTGAGGAAGCTGATCCCCCGCTAGAACCACCAGTAACACATTCAGTGTTCCATGGATTTCTGGCTGGACCGTAATGAGGGTTATGGCTGGTTGTTCCCAGGGCAAACTCATGCATTTGCAGTTTGCCAATTATGATAGCCCCTGCTTCAGATAATTTGTCCACCACTGTAGCGTTAAAATTGGGAATGAAGTCTTTATATATTTTGGATCCCACCGTCGTTGGTATGCCTTTGGTGTAATATAAATCTTTGAGGCCGATAGGTATGCCGTGTAACTTTCCTTTCCATTTCCCTGCCAAAATTTCTTTTTCCGCTTGTGCTGCAAATGTTTTTGAAGTGTCACTCAAAACTTTTATAAAAGAATTCAGATGGTCATCGGTCTCCTGTATACGCAGGAGATGTGAGGCTACAAGGTCCACAGGGGAGAGCTCTTTTCTTTTCAGCAAGCTTGAAGCCTCACTAATGGAAAGTTCGTACAA
>DTSF01000334.1 GCA_012965485.1 Dehalococcoidia bacterium | reverse complement strand
GAGTTGGTGACTTCTTTAAGAGGGACTATAGGTGAAGAAAAAAACCTATTTTCCGAGACTCCAGAGCATTGCCGTCAGATCACTTTAAGACACCCGGTAATTACAGATTTGGATCTCGCCCGTATCAAAAGCTCATCCCAAAAAAACCTGACAGCAAAAACCATATCTACATTGTTTGACCCTAGTGGCACAAGTGGTTTCAAAGATTCACTCAGCAGAATAAATAAGGAAGCATCAGAGGCTATAAAGGAAGGGCATTCGATACTGATACTGTCGGACAGAGGGGTAGATGAAACCCATGCTCCATTGCCAAGTCTTTTGGCAACCTCGGCTGTTCACCATCATTTAATTAGGAAAGGAGAAAGATCTAAAGCCGGAATAGTTGTGGAAACAGGTGAAGCGCGGGAAGTAGCCCATTTTGCTGCCCTAATAGGGTACGGCGCTGCGGCAATAAATCCATATCTAGCTTTTGCGACTATTCGAAATCAAATCTCTCTGAAAGAGTTCGAAACTGACATAGCTGCAGACAAAGCAATTCACAACTACCTGTCAGCATCTCACAAAGGTATTCTGAAGATAATGTCAAAAATGGGTATCTCAACCATCCAAAGCTACAGGGGAGCTCAAATTTTTGAGGCTGTAGGTTTGAATCAATCTATCATTGACGAATATTTCACTTGGACTCCATCCAGAATAGGCGGCATCGGAATTGAAGAAATAGGGAGGGAGTATATCAGTCGGCATAGTTTCGGTTTTGGAACTAAAAGAAATTCGGCTAATCTGGAAGTTTCCCAAGGTGGCCAATATCAGTGGAGGAGGGATGGCGAATATCATATGTGGAACCCAAACACAATTGCATCTCTTCAACATGCAGTAAGAGAAAACAGTTGGGACAGCTATGAACAATTTGCCGATTTCGTCGATCAAGAAACTAGAATATTAAGCACAATAAGGGGACTCCTTGATTTTAAGAAGCCCAATAATCCGATATCGATTAGTGAAGTCGAGCCTGCTAAGAAAATTGTGAGGAGATTCGCGACAGGAGCTATATCTCTTGGCTCAATTAGCAGAGAAGCACATGAAACCATGGCAATAGCAATGAACCGGATACAGGCTAGAAGCAATACAGGGGAAGGTGGTGAAGATCACTCTAGATACACCTCAGACCCTAACGGGGATTCCAGAAACAGCGCAATCAAACAGGTGGCATCAGGAAGATTTGGCGTTACCATCAACTACCTGACCAGCGCAAAAGATATACAAATCAAAATGGCTCAAGGCTCTAAACCTGGGGAAGGTGGGCAACTTCCTGGCCACAAAGTTGACGAATATATCGGCGGAGTGAGAAATTCAACTCCAGGTGTGGAACTTATATCGCCTCCACCACACCACGACATATACTCGATTGAGGATTTAGCCCAGTTAATACACGACCTTAAGAATGCTAATCCTGAAGCAAGAATTCATGTCAAACTCGTTGCAGAAGCTGGCGTTGGCACAATAGCAGCAGGGGTTTCTAAAGGGCACGGTGACGTAGTACTAATAAGCGGTGACACAGGAGGAACAGGAGCATCCCCAGAATCTTCTATCAAACATGCAGGTCTACCATGGGAATTAGGTGTGGCTGAAACGCAACAAGTTTTGGTAATGAATGACCTTAGAGGGCGCATCGTGGTGCAAGTTGATGGACAAATTAAGACTGGCAGAGATGTCGCAATAGCCTGTTTACTAGGAGCAGAAGAATTTGGACTTGCCACCGGTCCATTGATCGCAATGGGCTGCATTATGCTAAGAAAATGCCATTTAAACACGTGTTCAGTAGGTATAGCGACACAAGACCCTGAATTGCGGGAGAAATTCACAGGAAAGCCGGAACATGTAATAAATTACTTTTTCTTCATAGCTGAACAATTGAGAAAAATAATGGCCGACCTAGGGATCAAAAAAATGGATGACATGGTGGGGAGAACAGATCTGCTAGATAAAAGAAACCTAATCGAACATTGGAAAACAGAGGGAGTAGATTTTAGTCAATTACTGCATATGCCGGATGTTCCAGAAGGGGTGGCAAGACATAAAATAATTGATCAAGACCACTCATTAGAAAAAGCTTTGGACAATGAGCTGCTAAAGGACGCAACCGTTTCAATAGACACAGGAAAACCAATAACCATTACAAAGGATATCAACAATTCATACAGAACCGTAGGGACCATATTGAGTCACACGATTGCCAAAAAATACGGGGAGGATGGATTGCCGGAAGACACTATTTCACTAGATTTCAGTGGCTCTGGAGGACAAAGCTTTGCAGCCTTCCTAAGTAAAGGCGTTTCAATTGATCTGAAGGGTGATTCTAACGACTATTTTTGTAAGGGTTTGTCTGGTGGAAAGGTAGTGATACGCCCGCATGAAAAATCCACTTTCACCCCTGAGGAGAACATAATTATTGGCAATGTGGCCTTGTATGGCGCGACAGGTGGACAAGTCTTCATTTGGGGCATTGCAGGTGAACGATTTGCGGTAAGGAACAGTGGTGCTGAGGCTGTTGTTGAAGGAGTTGGAGATCACGGCTGCGAGTATATGACAAGAGGCACAGTTGTCATTCTCGGGCCAACAGGACGTAATTTTGCAGCCGGGATGAGTGGTGGAGAAGCCTATGTATTCGACGAAGAAGGCAATTTTGAATCCCTATGCAATAAAGGCCTCGTTAGTTTAGAGGAAGTCTCGGAAGAAAAAGATCTGAAAGATCTAAAAAGGTTAATTGAATTGCATAAAAACTATACCGGAAGCAAAAATGCTGAAAGAATTCTGTCAGATTGGAACTCAATGATTAGTAAATTTGTGAAAGTCATGCCAGAGGACTATAAGCGGGTTTTGGCTGAAAGAGAGGCCCAGCAGGAAAAGAAGACAGTGAGTGCCAATGGGTAAGCCAACAGGATTTAAGGAATTCGGAAGATCCACCCCCAAGAGACAACCTGTGGGAGATAGGTTACAAAACTTCCATGAATTCTATACGGAATGGAATGACAAGGAAGCTCAGGAGCAAGGCAGCCGATGCATGAATTGTGCAGTTCCCTTCTGCATGAGTGGGTGTCCTTTAGGAAATTTGATCCCGGATTTTAATGATCTGGTTTATAAAAACCAGTGGGAAGGAGCCCTGAAAGAACTTCATTCTACGAATAACTTCCCAGAATTCACTGGAAGAATATGTCCTGCCCCCTGCGAAACTTCGTGTGTGCTAAATATAAACCAGGACCCAGTCACGATAGAGTATATTGAAAAAGCGATATCCGATAAAGGCTGGCGGGAAGACTGGATCAAACCCGAGCCACCCAAGGTTCGATCAGGAAAAAAAGTCGCCATAGTAGGATCTGGGCCGGCCGGTCTAGCAGCAGCTCAGCAGCTCAACCGGACAGGACATCATGTAACTGTCTATGAAAGATCACACAGAGTCGGCGGGCTACTGGCACTGGGTATTCCAGATTTTAAACTCGAAAAATACGTCATTGACCGCAGAATTGATCAAATGGAAAAGGAAGGTGTGGTATTTATTACCAACATTGAAATTGGAATAGATGTGCCAGCGTCCATACTAGCTGATGATTTTGATGTCCTTCTCTTGACCGGAGGATCAACCATACCAAGGAATCTGGAGATACCTGGAAGAGAATTAAAAGGGGTTCATTTTGCTATGGAATTCCTCACTCAGCAGAACAATGTTAACGCAGGTTTGGTGGTTCCAGAAAAAGAGCGAATTGTGACAACAGAAAAAAAAGTCGCGATCTTGGGTGGTGGAGATACTGGATCAGACTGCCTTGGAACGTCTCACAGGCAAGGAGCCAGCCAAGTGCATCAGCTCGAACTCCTTCCAGAACCTCCCGAAGAACGAGGAGAAAACGACAGATGGCCTAACTGGCCTATGATTATTCGGACCTCATCTTCTCACGAAGAGGGAGGTCTAAGGGACTACAACATACTCACCAAGAAATTCACGGGGGAAAACGGAGTTTTGAAAAAACTCCACGGCGTCAGATTGGAATGGGGAGAACCCGACGAAAACGGCCGACCTCAAATGATCGAAGTTGGAGGTAGTGAATTTGAAATAGAAACAGATTATGTATTCCTAGCTTTAGGTTTTCTGCACCCTCAACATGAGGGTACAGTTGAAGAATTAGGATTAGATCTGGATCCACGTGGAAATGTGAAAACCGATTCCAACAAAATGACCAATACACCGGGCGTTTTCGCCGCAGGAGACATGTCTCGAGGTCAATCTCTGGTAGTGTGGGCGCTAGCTGAAGGCAGGGAAGCGGCACGTGGGATAGACGAATATTTAATGGGTGAAACTAGTCTTCCTAAGTCTGCCGGTTCGTACATCGGTTAGACTACGGTGTCTACCGTCAAGCTAGCTATTATACTTACTTTACACAACACGAGAATTTTGTGGCTATAATCAGGCCATAGGGAAAACAATAATTTAATTGGGGGATGGCTATGTCTAAACTTAAAGTGGCTATGATATCCAGGGGTAACCCTGAACCCGGTCTGGTCCAACAACAGCTGGAGGGAATTGATTGCGACTTCGATGTATATGTGTGCCAAAGCGAAGGTGAAACTATAGAAGCTGTAAAAGGAGTGGACGTAATAATCAACCAAGGTGTACCCATGCCAAGCACCGTAATGGACGAAATCGATTCAGCTCAGGGGATTGTCAGCTTCGGACACGGTTTCAACCATATTGATCATGAATCCGCGACCGACAACTCTGTAATGGTGATTAACACCGCCGGGTTTTGTACTGAAGAGGTTTCAAATCACGCAATAATGTTTATTTTGTCTTGTGCTAAAAAATTAACAATGCTTAACGACTTAACCAAAAATGGTAAATGGGGTTTTGAAACGAGCTCTGTAACATCAAATATGGTTCCTATAACCGATCAAACACTTGGCTTAGTTTCTTTAGGGAATATAGGAAGGGCGGTGGCTAGAAAGGCGCAAGCTTTGGGTATGCATGTAATTGCATATGACCCATATGTACAACCTTGGATAGCAAAAGAATATCGTGTTGAGTTAGTTGGGTCCCTAAACGACCTTGCATCCAGATCTGATTTTGTCTCTATGCACACTCCTCTGAACAACCAAACGAGGCATCTAGTGGGAGCAGATTTTTTCAAGGCTATGAAGCCAACCGCCTATTTCATAAATACTTGCCGGGGCAGCACAGTAGACGAGGATGCCCTAATCAATGCCTTGAAAACCAAGGAATTTGCTGGGGCAGGATTAGATGTTTTTGATATTGAGCCGACCCCAACTGATAATCCATTATTCCAAATGGAGAATGTCATGGTCACCCCTCATTCGGCAGGCACTTCCAATAGGGCTGGAATAGCTGCTCAAATACAAGTCGGGCAGGAGGCCGCGAGGTTATTAAACGGGTCGTGGCCGATGTCTTTGGTGAATCCTGAAGTTAGATCCAGCATCGACGTTCGGCCTCCGGCAACCAGGGGTTAAAACCCTCAAGTCAGCTGTCATTTCTGTCAGCCCCATACCGATCTTCGATTTGGCCTTGACCGGTGATGACAGCCGGACAGGGAAATCAGTCCACTGTAATTACTAGTTTCCCGAAAAAATCTAAACCCTCCATGTCTTCGTGGGCCTTCCTAACATCTTGCAAGGGATATTCTGAATCGACTACACCCTTTATTGTTCCTTGGCCAGCATGGTAGATAATTTGTTCCAAATCTTCACTCCGGCCCATAAACACTCCAAACATGGTCAAATGACCTGTGAACATGGCACCCATCTGTAGCTCGGCCTTGTACCCCGATGTAACCCCGCAAATCCCATATCTCGCACCTTTAGCAAGGCGCCTATTAGCGGCATTCCAAATATCCGTTCCGACGTGGTCTATTACCACATCAACACCCCGTCCTTGGGTTATTTCCTTTAAACGCTCAGAAACATTTTCAGATTTATAGTTGATGACATGGTCAGATCCGAGAGCAGCAGCTTTCTCAGCTTTTTCAACTGTACTAGTAGTAGCTATAACGGTAGATTTCGCTATGTTTTTTGCAACCTGAATTGCTGCGGTACCGACACCGCTAGAGGCCGAGGGGACCAATGCTGTTTCCCAGGGCTTAAGCTGAGATCTTCTGATAAGTATATTCCAACTTGGCATAAATACAGTTGGTAGGGAAGCTGCCTGTACGTGGCTTAAGCCATCTGGAATAGGAAAGGCATTAGTGGCTGGTACTACGACATATTCTGAATAACCTCCCCTAATGGCCGATCCTACCATTCCTGCCGAAGCGCAATATTCGCTTTGATTAGACTGACAATATCGGCATTGCATACAAGTAATTCTTGGATTCACAACGACTCTATCCCCGTCAGATACTCTGGTTACTCTGGGTCCAATCTCGACAACCTCCCCAGACACATCTGCGCCCAAGACATGAGGTTCCGTAAGATCCATTTTAGTGCCACGTACACCGGCTCTGGTGTAAACATCGAGTCTGTTGAGGGCACAGGCCTTCACTTTAATTTTTACCTCCCCTTCCCCCGGGGTTGGTTCCGGTAATTCTCCGAATTTAAGTACCTCAGGACCCCCGTGTTCTGTAAAATAAACAGCTTTCATTTAAAATTCC
>DTSF01000333.1 GCA_012965485.1 Dehalococcoidia bacterium | reverse complement strand
CAGTTTCTCGACTGCAAATCGAGACAGAAGAAGGGATAAGGTTGATTTCAAACACCGGTTCTTTTTCACTGCGAGAAATTAAAGACCATGGAGATAGTATAAAGATAGCTGGCTTGGGAGGCGTCTTAACAGGACAGGAACTTCTAATAATCGCAAATACTATCGAGGCCCTATCCAAGGCTAGAAATACCCTAATGGAGTGCCCAGAGGAATTACCGGTTTTATTGGAGCTGGCAAAAGAAATACCTGATCTCTCCTATCTCGCATACTCGATCACATCAAAAATTGCTGGCAATGGTTTGGTGTTGGATGGTGCAACACCTAACCTTGGTAATATTCGACGACAAGTCAGAGAATCATACTCTAGGGTCACCGGTGCACTTGAATCTATTATATTCGAATCAGAAATGTTAGGAACAATTCAAGATGATGTGATATCTGTCCGAGGAGATCGCTTGGTGGTGCAAGTAAAATCAAATATGCGAAGCCGGGTACCTGGCATTGTCCATGACGCATCCAACACAGGGATGACCTTATTTATCGAACCTTTCAAAACAGTCAGTTTGTGTAATTCTTGGAGAGAATTCACATTGGAAGAAGAGCGTGAAGTCCAAAAGGTTCTTCAAGATTTGTCTTCACAGGTCGGATCATTATCAAATGAGATAAATTCAGCGATTACAAGTGCCGCAAACTTAGATTTTGTGATCGCTAAATCAAAATACAGCATCTCATTAAATGGGTTAGAAGCAGATGATGAAATAAATGGGCATTCAGGTCAGAAGGAGGCAATAAATCTTATAGATGCTCGTCACCCTATGCTGGGTGAGCACGGAGTCCCCTTATCATTGCAAATGAGTCCGAACTGGACTGTTTTAGTCATAACCGGCCCAAACACTGGCGGTAAAACTGTAGCAATCAAGACCGTTGGGCTTCTGGCAGCCATGAACCAATCTGGTATACAAATACCCGCTGCTGCAGGCAGCGAACTTCCGGTTTTCGACGGTATATATGCAGATATAGGAGACCAGCAGAGTATAACGAATTCAGTATCCACATTCAGTTCCCACATTGAGAACCTTAATGATATTTTAGATAATTGTTCTTCCCAGTCTCTACTACTTTTAGATGAGGTAGGCTCCAGTACAGATCCTGAGGAAGGATCCGCAATAGCCAAGGCAGTTTTAGAGTATTTAGCGGAGAACAAAATACAAACGTTAATCACCACCCATCACAACACAGTTGCCTTAATGGCCGAATCAGACGACAGAATGAGGAATGCAAGTTTTCAGTTAGACCCTAAAGATTTAAAACCAACCTACAAAATGGTTCTAGGCTTGCCTGGGCAAAGCTATGCTATGGCAGTTGCCACAAGATTAGGGTTGAAAGACGAAATAGTTAAGAAGGCAGATAAATACCTATCTGCGGAGTTTAAAGAAATATCAGATTGGATCACGAGAGTAACCGATGAAAAGAACAGAATTTCAGAAACAATGAGTGTAATCGAAAGCCAGTATAAAGAAGTTGAATCTATAAGATCTGAGTTAAATGAACAAATAGATTACCTAATCCAGAATAGACAAAGGATATTAGATTCGATTCATCACACTGCCGAAGAAAAATATAGGGATATTGAAACTCTTCTGAAAAAAGCTCAAATGGCCTATTCCTGGGTAAAACATACCAACGAAAGCCCAGATAGCGTTAAGCAAAACATCGATGAAACTGAAAAAGAATTAAAGAGTCTACGAATTAAGAAACCCGACTCTACTACCCAGAAGCCCAACAATAAGGAGTTCCAGACCGGTGACACGGTCACTGTGAGAGGGTTGAATCTAACAGGTGTAATCACCAAATACAATCAATTAACTCAGATCGCAGAACTGAAAATCGGCAATCTCAGAATGGATGTAGACATCTCAAGATTAAATAAAGATACGTCTGAAGATAAAACCCCTAGTTCTGCTGAGCCAACTAGATTAGGCCATAATACAAGTCTGATTGAACATATTTCCTACAGTAATAAAATAGACATAAGAGGAATGAGGGCAGAGCCTTCATTGCAGATAATGGAAACCTTTTTAGATGAATCTCTGAAAAATGGTTTGAGTAAAGTATTCATTGTCCATGGAAAAGGGACAGGTGCCTTAAGAAAAGCAATACGAGAGTCTCTGGAGGGGCATCCCTTGGTTAATAGCTTCGGTTCAGAGCCCGACGCATTAGGTGAGGATGGAGCTACATACGTCGTACTGAACTAATTTTATTCCAGGTTATTTTACTTTTCTAGTTCTGGTGTGACCAACGTTAAAAGCGCAGGTAGTACCACTAGGGAAGATATTAAAGCGAAAAATATCATCAGAGAGGTCAGCTGGCCATAGGAAGCGAACATAGGCATAGGGGCAAACCCCATTATAGCGAACCCGACTATACTTGATGCTGCTGAGGCAACCAAAGCGACTCCGGTTCCACCCGCCGCTTTTTGAACCGCTAATATTTTTGATCCATTTCGGTTCAATTCTTCTCGAAACCTTACGGTCATGTGGATAGAATAATCAATTCCAACCCCTATAGAAATTGCCCCTATCATAGCTGTCACGAAATTTAAAGAAAATCCAAACACATACATAACACCATAAAGCCAAGCTACAACCAATCCAATGGGGATTACTGTGACTATCGCATACCGAAAAGATCGCATGGTTATCAAGAGTAATATCGTGGCAGCCACTATAGCTATTGGAAGAGAAGTGTATAAAGTGCGGGTAGATTCAGATAATTGAACCTCTCGTTGGAATGCTGACCCAGTCAATGCCACTTTAGACAGTGATGGGTGATTTTCTAATTTCAGAACTGAGGGAGTAATTTCCTTAAGGGCAGCAGTCGCAACAGCCTGATCCCTAGTACCTGGTATCTGGAACTTAATAGTGGTTAATGCTTCTTCATTCCTTCTGAAATATACTGCACCCTGTACCTGATCAGGTCTTAGAATCAAATTATAATCATCACCCCGCACACCTTTGAGTAGAGAATATTCGAATATAGTCGCTATCTGTTGTTTCGTGTCGGGAATACCGTTCGAATTGGAATCGGTAATTGTTATTCCCGTAGCTTCCTCAATTGATTCAACGGAAAACGGGTTATTCATTATGGTAGTCAACACATTAAGGGCATTCAGACCAAAAGTAACGTCTCCACTTGGAGTTTCCCCCACAAAATCAATTTCCCGTAGGCTGTCAATATAGACATTTATATCTTCATAAACTGTAGGGTCTGTCAAATCACCTTTAACGAAGGTAACCCCAGGTTCACCTCCAGCTATGAATTCATCAAATTTATCCAACCCCACTACGAAATCTGATTCAGAATCAAAAAAATCTTTTACGTCAAAAGAAGGTGTCAGCTGTAAAGCAGAATAGACTGAATACGCGGTTATCAGCACGGTTAAAAAGATTATTTTTAACGAATTTACAGCTGAGTATGTGACGATTTTGACAACAATTTGGGCAAATCTGTCTTGGCGCGGTGCTATCGTTGCCATATTTTTCATGTTTTCGAGAACTACATTGGAACCACTTCTCCCTAAAATAAATATAGGTAAGAGAATTAGTAAAAGAATGCAGCCTCCGAGAAGTGCCAGGCCTATCGACTTACTCACGGCCACCATCATAATTATTGAAGTTCCCGATACCGAGGCGACAAGGATTGAACCTAAGATTCGATAAGGCAACCATTTTCTAGATTGAAAACCATACTGACTTTGAGTAATCAGTTGATCGACTTTCATGATTAGTAGTGGGGCGGCTACACCTAAAATCCAGAAAGAAGCTATCACTGCGATGGCAGCGGCACATCCAAAGTGAATTACGGCTTCAATATTGGACGATAAATTCGACAGAAAAGCGATACTATCACTCGCCATAGCCAGAAGGAGGGCCCCGAGAACTGAGGCATAGCCCAAGGTGAAACTAATTTTAGGATTATTACCTTGAAGTAACTCCTCACGGTATCTGCGAACGGCATGTACAACAAAATCAACGCCTAGTGAAATCATTCCAATTGGAACCACTAGATCTATAACGAGGCCGCTTTTTAGGCCTATTAAGGCTGAAAGCCCCTTTAGCCACACCATCAATATCGCAATCCCGACCCCAGTGATCGCTGTAGCCCAATAAGAACCAAGGCTAAACCCAACTACTAAAACTGCAGCAATAACTGTAAACATTATGAATATGCCTGATGTTTTCCCTTCGTCCAGTGATTCCAGATTTGCATCTATTGCAATTCCCCATATTTCATAGTTTTGGCTGGAACCCGACATAACCGAACCGACACTTCGATTCAAATGCTCCTTATCGATAACATCTGGACCTCCTCCCACGCCGATCTCCAAACCGGCCCCGCCAAGTTTGGAATTATCCGCTATAACATGAAAAACCATTGCTGGAGAAACCCAGTAGTCAATCTCTTGGCCTAGAACAACTTTTTTTGTAGAAGAAGCCTGAGTCGAAATCAAATTTTTTACACTAGCCACTCGGGAATCAGACATTATGTGATGGAAAACCGTCTTTATCTGTTCCTCATTAGCAGATTCCAGATTCAAACCTTGAGTGGCAAGAAAAACCTCAACAGTATCCAAAACAGAAATGATCCCATTGACTTGCGTTGCTAGATCAAAATCGTAATAGCTAGCAAGGTATGATTGTTTTTCTAAAGTTCCCCTTGGTTTATCTTCTTCTGTGACCGATAACTCACCCTCAATATCTAATGCAATTAAACGATCCCTATTTAACTTCAACTCCAAAAGCACTTCCCGAGACATAACATCGCCTTTTTTTGCCTCCAACACAAAACTCGCAAAATGAAATGGGGTAGGAAATTTATCGTCAATTTCTTCCTGAAGTTCATAAACTTCACCTGGAGGATTGAAAGAGGCTTGTTCTTTAGGAGCCCAAAAAAACAAAGGGAAAATCAAAATCAAGGTCAGAAATAAGGTTATTATTAAAATCAAATAAGGGTGATTCGCAAGAAAGTTGGCTATAACTCGATTTAATTTCAATTGACTGGCATTCCCTGACAAACTAGAAAAGAACCATCAGCAAAAGTCTTACTTTAATAGTCCCATAAAATATCCGCAATGGGATAGAGGGTTTTATAATTCAAAAGTCCGACCGCAGGAGTTAACTTTATTTATGAAAATAGTATTTATGGGGACACCGTATTTCGCCATCCCTGTTCTAGACAAAATTTCAGCCGATGGCCACGACATAGTAGCTGTCTACACCCAACCGGATAGAACGTCAGGTCGAGGAAGAAAAGTCACTATGAGTGCGGTAAAGGAGCATGCTATATCTAAAAATTTCCAGGTTTTACAGCCGGGAAATTTCCAAGCTGACCTCTCCCAGATTCCTATACTAGATGATTTTAAGGCGGATATCGCTGTGGTTGCCGCATATGGAATACTCCTGCCCTCTGAAATATTGGGTATGTTCCCATATGGTTGCATAAATCTCCACCCGTCCCTATTACCAAAATACCGAGGAGCTTCACCCGTATCAACAGCTATTCTTGAAGCGGAAAAAGTTACTGGGATTACAATTATTCAACTAGATTCCGGAATGGATTCAGGCCCTATACTAGCCCAAAAAGAAACCTCAATTGGTGAAGGGACACTGTGTAACGAATTAACAGAGAAATTATTTTATATAGGTGCCGATTTAATTGTAGAAACAATTTCAAAATTGGCTAAAGGAATAATAATACCCAGACAACAGGATAATGAAAATGCGACGTATACGAAAAAACTAGTCCGTAAAGACGGTCTGGTAGATTGGAAGGACGGAGCTGACGTAATATGGAGAAAAATCAGGGCACACCACCCCTGGCCCGGCTCATACACCCATTTCAATGGAAAAAATTTAAAGATCATAGAAGCAAGGGTTTCAGAAAATTACAAATTACCTCCCGGATGTGTCTCAATTCATGATAATGCAGTGTATATTGGCACTTCCGATGGTTCCTTACTCGTATCGCAACTACAAAGCGAGGGTTCAAAAATCACATCGGCAACTGACTTTGCCAGAGGTCACAGGAATTTTGAAAATTCCATTCTGAGTTAAGTATCTCCAAGCCTCAACATTTTGTTTAATACGAGTCTCCGTGCTAAGAAAATCAGGAATCCTATGACGGCAGCAAAAATTAGGATCATCACCCCATAAGTTATCAATAGATTAACCCAATCTACTTGTAGCACAAATGGTGGAATTACCTGATTGCCATAATCATCACTACTCAAAAACGGCATAACCGCTTCTGATAACCTTCCTCCCATCCAGGTTCCAACAATCATTCCTAGCATGATTATTAAAACCTGTTCCACCCAAATAGTTGTTATGAGCTGACGAGTAGAAAACCCAAGGGTTCTAAGTAACGCGAACTGGAACCGCCGGTTTCTATATGATATGTAGGCATGAGAAAAAAATCCGATCGCGCTTAAAAGCAAAATTGAGCCAAAGGCGATTACCAATATTGCATGCCAACCAGCTTTGACTAATGGATCAACACGATTGATCTCAAGCATGGATTCTGTATCCCAAAATTTGCCGTAGGGAAAAGGAGGATCATTAATCAAATCCTCTTTGAGGCGCATCTTGGTTTCATTTGTAATTCCGTCCTCATAATCGATCCAAAACTCGTTTGGATCGGTACTTCCAAACAAAGAGCTAATATTAAGCCGGTGAATCAGTGGGTCCAATCCAACTACTATAAAATCGTCCTCGATAGGATTGATAGTAGGAAAATACTTGACTTTATCACGCAATACCACATCAATTCGCCGACCACCTATTGATAACTTTAGCTGGTCACCCAAAGAATATCGGGTGTTAATTAAGAAATCGGAATTAACAATGGCGGAAATAGGTTTAAATTTTGTAGAAGGATAAATGCCTCGCATTGTAATTGGAGGACCTTCAGACCAGGTAAAAATGGCTGAAGAATCTGATTTCGCACTTATTTCTGAAATTCCTAACCTATCATTTGCGGATGAGATTGAGGAATCTATTATTTGCCAACCGTTAATATCCCTGAAATCTTCCAAATTAACCACTTCACCAGTTGCCAATCTTACCCTGACACTATCTATTAAAATAGAACCGGAAGTTAATTTTTTTTGAGGAATAGTTTCAACTATACCTATCGACATCAATGTCAGCGGTCGCGCCGGAAACACTTGAAATCTTCCTCTATCACCGAAGATTTCCACTTGCTTCAGAGTCCATCCACCACTGTCCAACCTACCTAAATCGTATGACAAATATCTGCCATTTTTGTCTTTCATTCTAGCTACCAACACCGTAGTTGGCCTACTTTTATCGGATTTAACCAATACTCCAAATGATCGGGACCTATCCGGCAATTCAATTCCTTTGGTATCTGTCTCTTGCAAGGTATTGGAAATTTTTGATAATGAAGATTCTGAGAAATCGTCTCTATACCACGCGCTTTGTTCAAACTTATTAGTATCGATACCAAGGATAGTTACAGAATCAGACCCAAATGTTTTTGTTACATCAGTACCTATCAATCGAGCGGACGGGCTAACGGTCGACACGCCATTTATAGATTCTATTTCTTTTGTGAGGGGTTTACTCATCCCTCTGACATTAAGTGAAACTGAACTTAGCCTAATATCAGAGCCATGGGTATAGTAAACACGGTCTTCAAAATTTTTATTGAGGGTTCCACCAAAACTAGAGACAAACATACCAAGCCCAGTCATCAAAATTAAAAGTAAAACCAGTCTTGAATAATTAGAAGGGTTACGTGAAATTTGCCACATGACCAAAGTAACACCAACCGGTAAATACCTAGATAACACCCGGCTTGCAATGCTCATGACAAGTGGAAATATCCTCAATATAACCAGAGCGGAAGCAATCAACATAATAGCTGGGACAGCTAACATAATTTGATTGACCTTAACATCGCCCAAAAACCCCCGTGCTGCCATCGAACCTTGCTCATTCAATTGATTAAATAAAAATAAAGAAACTAATAGGACTATGACATCAATGTAGTATCGAGATATAAACGTGAGTCGATTTGGCCTGTTCGATTTGGTTCTTTCGTCAGACACCGTCAACCTTGAGGCTTGGATAGATGGAATCATTAAAGCTAGGAAACTTAAAATACCCCCCAATATACTCATAAATAAGGCTTGATAAGTTAACCGAGTAGAAAGAAAAGCACCATCATTAATTTCATGGAACCCTGGCAAGAATCCCAACAGGCTGATTCCGCCTACGGCAATTAACGGACCAAGCAAGGTGGCGAAAAATGAGATGGTAGCTCCTTCGATGACAAATACACTCAATATTTGTGACGAGCTAGCACCTCTACTCCTGAGCTTGGAAACCTCAAAACGTCTCTCTTCAACTACCAATGAAGAGAGTGCTACCACATAATAAAGCACGACAAAGGTGATCATTATTAGGACAACATACATTTGAAGTTTCGTGAACAAAATACGTGTGTCATAGCTTTGCAAAGACTTATCTAGCTCAGTGCGAATGACGAACCTGTTTAACTCTGATTCTAATCGGTTCCCAAAATAGGTTATATTCGACGCCAAATTCGAGGCATTTGAGGAATTTATACTTTCCCTGTCTATATCAAACATCCAAACGTAGGTGGTTTCTAAATCAAGGAATTTTGAGGCAAGGTGTCCCATATAGACATCCTCATTCAAATACAACGGTATGGTTTTGAACGAATCACTGGCTGAATACATGAAACCTTTTTGTTCAATAGACCAATACAAATCATCTTGGTTATTTTTTTCAAAGGTTCCAGCAATTTCCGCTGTCACATGGGAAACAGAATCCTCCCAATAAGGCACTGCTGATATGCGATCACCGACCCGAAGTCCGAAATTTGCCGCATCCTGGACATTTACTAATACCTTAATGACAGAAATCTCTTCTGATGTTAATTCCCCGAGCCCATTCCCCAAAAAAAATCCATCCGTAATGGTTATATGGGACTGCAAGTTTGGTAGGTATGCGAAAAATGTTCGTGCATTGTCTTTTCCTGCATTTTGTTCCTGGCCCGGGTAACTAAAGAAAAAGGTTGTGGTTCTTCCCCCATGTAAAACTTCACTAACATGAGAAGAAAGCAATCCTTCGGAAAAAGAATAGATCCTTTCATTCAAAGTTGAGGCTTCCTCAACGTTAGTTGGACCTTTTTCAGCCTGCACCAATATGTTTATCTCTTCCTTATCCAGGGATTTAAGAACATCGTCCAGGGCTATCTCTTTAAGTGAATCGAAAAATACCACGGTGCCAGACATAATTGAACAAGCCAAAACTACCCCAATGATCACGGTAGACAGCGTTCTCCAATTCACTATCAATCGTTTTACTATCAGGGGCCAAACCCTAATAATTTTCGCAAACCCCTCCATCTCCATCACTTAATCTTCCAACCTGGACAAAGTACCAAGATTCAATCGGAAAAAATAAAAACTGATCCATATGACCATAAACGTAAATAGGACCAGAAATATGCCTGCACATATTAACAATGAGAAGGAATCAATCGTGATTAAGGCAGGAGGAACCAAGGGGGCAGCATTGTCCGTAGTTGTAATTGCTGAAACCATGAGACGGGTCATACCCACTCCCGTCCAAGTTCCTAAACCTACCCCCAAGAGAATTATTAGCATCTGCTCAACAAAAATCATTCTAAAACTTTGCGATAAAGTCATACCTAAGGATCGTAAAGTACCCATTCTAGATTTAATTTGGCCCGACAAAAAGATCATATGAATAAAATATCCAAGAACTGCTATGTAAAGAGCAACTGTGATGGAAATAGATGACATCAATTTCCATCCTGCTGAGATAAGAGGGTCATTGTCTAATTTTTCTAATAAATCTTTGGTAGCATAGACTTGTCCTCCTTTCCCAACTTTGTTGGAAATAGCAGTCATCGTGTCATCCACTGAATCATTTAGGTCCAGAAAAATCTCGTTCACAGAGCTCAGGGCATGCAGATTAGTCAGGGAAGATAAATACATAACAGCATCAAGATCTGCAATCAAAAATCCCGCGGTTCCGGGATCTAGCGTTGGGAAAAAATCTACTACACCTGTTATTTTACCAATAACTAGAGTTTGCGAGATATCCAGCAATAAATAGTCTCCAAATCCAAACCCGCTATTGTCAATAAATGTCTGACTTACAAGCACAGGCAAATATGACCCATAGGTTCCCCAAAATAAACCTCTAACTCCATTGTTCATCTCTTTGCCAAACTCGAATGAGAATCCATATCTACCTGATACAGCAGCGTCCTCTTGAATGGAAATAGAATCACCTAGCCCATTGGTGGTAGGAATGACCACCCATTCAGAATAATCTTCAAAATCCTCCAATATGACCTCTTCGCCGTTCAAAATAGCAAAGACATCGTCAAAAAACATCTTCCCTGGAGTACCCGATGCACCAAGGCCTGGCTCACTTATTTGTACGGAAACCAACTGAATAGGCTCCGCTAGGGAGTCCGGAATCGCGGATTTTTTTTTCGCCCAGTTGAATGGATCCGGTGTGCCCAATGTTATAACTTTATATTTAAGGTTTGCATCTCTTAGTATCAACCATAAAGATACGAGTGGATAATTTGAGTCAGGCTTAACATTTATACCTATTTCTGTCGTGCCGATCGGTATCTCGATAGCTGGAACCTTTACTTCACTTGACATGTCAGCGAGCAGAATATCGGTCGACTGCACCGAAAAATCTTCCCTGCCCCACAAGGCAATTTTGCCTGTTTCAAAAGCTAAATAATCAAATGTAAAAGAGCCCGCTCCTTGGCCAATATTTCCAATACCTCTCTTCGCTTTTGAAAATTTATGCACGCCTGAAAGATTATCAAAAAAATTGGAGAGGCTAGCGACGGAATGAATCCGACCTGCTGACCCAAGCGAAGAAAGAACTATCCTCGCGTCCGACCCTACATCGTAGGCGATTTTATCCCTATAACTGTGATCTAAAGTTGACCCCAATGTAGCCGATAAAACTGCCACTCCAGATGACAATACCAAAAGAACGACTAACCACGTGTACTGTAAAGGGTTCCGGGACATATTCCACAGCATAAGAGATATCCAAGGTGGGTAGGATTTTTTGAGACTACTCAATAAAAAGAAAATGCCTGTCAGCATACTGGAAAAACCCAAAACCCATTTTGTAAGGGAGAAGGGTATGACATCTCCTTCAGAAGCATAAAACCCATATATCAATGATGCCCCCAGTATGAAAGTAAAAGAAATAAATTTGCCGTATTTATTTGATACTTTAAAACAGGCCAACAGGCCAATTAAAAGTAGCAGAAAAACAAATACGGATAATAACAACCCCAATTTATCTGAATCAGTTAACAGGTCGTAAAAAATGTTTAATAACAAAGATATTACAGAAAGAGTACCCATCAACAAGACGAGACTTGAAGATTCTCCCGTCATAAATTTAACGAGGATGGGAAATATTCTGAAAGACAACATAGCCACAGAGAAGAGCAGCAAAATCGGAGCAAATAACAGAGCCTCATTTATACCGGAAACTCTTTCTAGCCCTCCTGATGAAAGCTGCCCTCTGGCTTTAATTTCATACAAGAGAACAGCACAAATAAACAGAAATGCCAAATCTAGATAATACCTTTGAATAAAGGTCACAGATTCAGGTCTGCCTAAATAACGTCGCCTAGTGACTATTCCTCCTGAAGTTCGTAAAATAGGAGGTAATAAAAAAGCGATGAAACACAATCCTCCAAATCCAAATGAGAGCATAAAAGGGGTCCAGGACAACGTTGTCGGCAATAATTTACCATCTGAAATATTGTGGAAATAAGGCAATATACCCGACAAAGATACGAGGCAGAAGGCAAAAATTGGGGCGAAGATGATTGAGACCAAAAACAACAAAAGCCCTTCCAATCCATATTGCCGAAAAACAGCGAACCGAGAGGCGCCTCGGATCTTTATTAGAGAAATATCTGATTCTCTGGCCGGCATGAGGTACGAACTTACCATAAATACGAAATATAAAAGGGAAGAACCTATCACAGCAAAAAATAACAACAGGGGAATGCTGGAAAAAAAACTTTGGGTTTTAAATTCCTTTAACATCAGAATTATCCCAGATCTAAGTTGAAACCCCGGTATTCGTTTAGTAAGCAATCCGTCAAGACCATCAATAGAACTGACGATTTCAGCCCTAGTCCATTCTCTTAAAATTAGGTTATTGATTTGCTGATCCCAACGTGCCTCAACCATCGACCCGGGGTAGGCCAGCGGAATTGAATTCATCATAGCTTCTTCAGATATAAAAAAAGCCAGATAATATTTTTGGTCCTCCCACCATTTTTCAGGCACTTCGGAGCCTTCCTCTTTGGGAATCACTGGCATTAGAAATCTATCCATATCGTCTTTCCAGATGGGGTCATATGGATCCAGGGGCTCAAAAATTCCGCTCACTCTAACTCCCAATTTGATCCTGCTATCAGGATAGGGAACCCCCAGTAAAACATCCCCGTATTCAATTGACAGTTTTTCCGCCAAACCTGTAGAGAGAGAGACCTCTAGTAACGGGCCATCTGGGTGGTATTGGAAATCGGGAGTTGGTGATGATCCTATGATGTAATCAACCTCTCTCTCCATATCCTGAAAACTGTGAAAATACCCCTCAAGCGATCTCGCGGGGCCATTCTCTAGGTCCCTTATTG
Source organism: Dehalococcoidia bacterium (assembly GCA_012965485.1). The sequence goes on along the minus strand of DTSF01000333.1, from coordinate 8,261 downwards.
CCGATTCCGATGACCTGTAGAAACTGAACCCATCCGTTTTTAGATACCGGTTTAAACCAACAATTGCTTCTGACCAATACAAGTTCACAGCTTGCTGTATCAATTCATCTGAACGAACAATGCGTTCCTCGTCCAGAACCATGGAAGACACGAACATTTCCAGTGCCAGATAGTTTTCAGACTTATTTCTGGTAGTTAAATCTACTGACTGCCTTACGCCCTGTTGATCCAAAGCGGCCAGATACATTGGTGCAGAAGACATCAAGGTGGTAGCCACAAGCATGCCTGATAATATGGGTAAAATGAGACGGCGGTCATTGAATGATCGCCTTACAACTAGGGAGAAAAAGTTTAGCGATGCCAATTTTGCGATATTCCCTTCACTAACCTAATGAAATTATCCTTTGTAGAACCTCGAACGATAGACTCAAAGGCCGACCACCCTCCACCACCTGGCCTATAAACCTCTACAGAGTCCATCGCACTCAGACCATATCCACCCATGATAAATACCTCGCCAAGGGTATTAAAACCGGGGCAGTTAAACCCATTTTTACTATCAAACTGATAAGACACATGGCCCATCCTAGCTTCCCTCATACTTCCAGCCGATTTCCACTGCCCAGATTTCATATCAAATAATTCTGCGGTACCTGAAGGGGTGTTATAGTCCTGGGTTCCCCCAGTGATGAGAATATTTTCATCCTTAAGAATTATCGCGGAATGGTGTGACCTTGCTTCTGACATATCAGGTAATTTATTCCATTGATTGGAATTTACGCGATATTTTTCGAATGACGGCAAAGAAGTACCCTCGGAACCATATCCGCCAATCGCATAAACATCCCCATTTTTGTCTTTAAGAAGCCTGTGGCCACTACGAGCTTCTTGCATCGAAGACAACAACTCTATAGAAGAATTCATTGAATCGTATTTTTCAACCGATGACAACGGTAACCCATCGTCCCCAACACCACCCGAGATCAAAACGGTTTTGTCATTAAGCCGAACCATTGAATGACCCCACCTCGCGTCTTTCATTGGAGGGCCAGCATCCCATAAATTGTTAGCGAAATCGAAGATCCACGTATTTGAGGCAGGACTTGAACCGTTCCAACCACCGGTGAGAAATAACTTTCCTCCTCCAATATAAATAGCCGAATGCCGCTCAAGAGGTATCGGCATTGACTTAGCAAGGACCCACTCATAAGAACCGAATTTGTTCGGCTTTAGAATCTCAACTGAATCTGATTGAAATGAAGGGTTAATGTATCCGCCAGCCACTACCACGGACCCGTCTGTAATTTTAGTCGCTGAGTGACCAAATCTAGGTACATTCAATTTTCCTGTCGTTTGATATCCGCCAGTGGTTGCATCAAACAAATATGCTAAATTTAAAGAACTACCGTCATTTCGTTTGCCTCCTACTATTAGTACATTTCCACAGTCCAAAGGAATTGCTGTGTGACCCCATAAAGCAACAGGCATTTTTCCTTTTATACTCCAAGAACCTGAGTCAGAATCGTACAGTTCTACTCTCGTTAAATTAATAAACAGGCCTGCCTTGCCAGCAATTATTAAAACTTGCCCGTCATTTAGAGAAACAGCGGAATGCATGTGTCTAGGGCCCATTAGGTTTTCAGTTTTCACCCAACCTTTTTTCACATCATAAATTTCGGAGTAACTGATCGGTACGTAAGTAAAACCACCAGCTATCAAAACCCTTCCATCAGAAAGCAAAGAAGCAGTATGGCCAGTTCTTTCATATAACATTTGCCCCGCCGACACCCAGGTTTCAGTGTTGGGATCAAAAATTTCAGACTCGACAACAGACGAATAATTATTTGTTCCGCCAGCCACGAGGACTCTTCCGTCCTCAAGCAAAGTAGCAGTATGTCCCCATCGAGGGGTCAATAAAGGGGAGGATTCTTTCCAGCTGTTGCTAGTTGGATCATAAATCTCAGTTAAGGCCGCAGCACCATCTTCACAATGATATCTCTTAGTTACCCCAGCTGATGGAGCAGCTTCCTTTGAATTTTCACACAGTAACAGGGAATTCTGATTTGATTTTTCTGTTGGTATTTTGCCACCAACCACTAATATCATGCCATTTTTCAATGCGGTTACCGAATGACTAATTCTTGGCAAAAGAGATTCTCCTGAAGATGTCCAATGCTGAAGAACCGGATCATATATTTCTGCGGAAGAAAGAGTTCCCGAACTATTGGTGCCTCCAACTACAATTACTCTCCCATCTGTGAGAATGGAGGATGCATGTTTCGTTCTAGGCTGTAGCATATCTAAAGAAGAAGTCCACGTGTCGGCATTTGCATTGTATACAACTGTAGATGCCGTTGGATTTTCTCCATCCTCCCCTCCTGCGATTAATAACGACTCTCTACCAATGAGATTGGCGGTATGCCCAAATCTAGGGTTTGGCAATGACTGTCCATTAACCCAGCTACCATTTTCGGTGTCATATATTTCAAGGGAACTTATACCTCCGTTATTGGATTCGCCTCCCACGACCAAAATTTCCCCACTCCTTAAAAAAGTGGCTGTGTGATTAATTCGTGAGTTGAATATGCTCCCGGGAGCAACAGGAGAACCTGGGCTAGAGATTGGATTAGAGGTCTGCGCAAGATCATGTTCATCATATTTTGTAAATTCACCACACCCTAGAATGCCGACTAAGAAAGATAAAACTGCAGGTAAAAGCAGGTGTCGAAATTTTGACTGATAGAGCATAACGATGCACTCCAAGTGCATGTTCAAAGCACTTAACGAGAATTTTAACATCTGCTAAGCAGTTACCTCCGATATGGACAACCGGTTTATACTTAAGGTGTACATTGATGTGGGCTAAAAAGTTAACCGTAATAAAAATGACAAATTCATTAGCACAAGCAACATATGAACTTTCAAGTGAATCACTCCAAAACATGACCTTGGATTTGGGTCGGCTTCCAAATGAGCTGACTGGATTCTCACTACTCAGAGAGAATATTTTGGATAATAAAACCATGGCCACTCACGGATTCCCTGGTAACACAGAGGAAAGATATGATGAGGCAGGTCGACTTACTGGGTACTTAAGGGAATTCGCATCACCGTCTGCCGTACCACAGAGTGAGGATGGTTCAGATATTGTGGCCGCTACAGTTGTTCATCTTTTCAAAGATCAAGAATACTCTGAAAAGTGGATGACAGATACGTTTGTTGCACAATTTAGAAATAATGTAGGTAATGAAGTTGGAGAAAACCAAATTTTAGTTGCTGTTGAAGAACTCGAAATCGATGACTTTTATGACAGATCTGTTGGGATAAGAGCAGTTCAATCTGGTGAGGAGGGAATATTATCCACGACTGTCATTGATTTTAAAATTGGCTGTCTTTTAGGAGTTTCCTTCGTAGTAACCATTGGGGACCATGGTAGGACAGAGCTCACTACCATGCTGGGTCTGGAACTTGAAAGAAATATTGTGAGAGAACTTTTAGCCACCAGTTAGAGAAATATCCAACTGGAAATTAGTACCAATTATGTGCAGAAGGTAATCCAATCTTCGGTTCTAGGGTTTCTAAATGAGATACAACCACACTAGTAGTACCGTCCTGTTGTGATATTTTTCCTGTAGCCAAAATAATAGGGTTTTCTAAAACTCTCATATATTTTTTGTATATGTCCGGCCAAAGTATTAATTGAATATCTGAACTTTCATCCTCTACGGTAACAAAGGTGGTCCCCTTATGCCCTCTTGGATGTTGCCTAGCAATTCCCATTCCACACACAGATACTAATTCGCCCTCTCTCATTGAATAAACATCGTGAGTACTCGAAACATCCGAAGGCAGAAGAGGCCTAATAAAATCCATGATATGGCCTTTAGGGTACATGTTGAGGGCCTTATATTCCAATATCATTTTTTCATAGCTGGAAAAGTCAGCTAAGCTAGGTACATTGTCGTCCATCGAAATAGGTAAAGTTATTTGCGACCCAGATGGGCCTTTATAAAGTCCTGATTCCCATAAAGCCAATCTACGATTAGATATAAGTGAATCAAATGCTCCAGAAAAAATTAATGATTCAACTGAATCTGGTTTTATTTGAACCCTGCGAATAAAATCACCCATAGAATTAAAAGGACCTCGAACATCACGCTCATCTATAATATTTTTGGAATTCTGTATCCCAATATCTTTAACAAATTCCAGCCCAATTAGAAGTGAATTACCATTAACCGTACATTTGTTTTGGCTATGATTAATATCAGGGTTATAAAAATCGATTCCAAATTTCCTCGCATCTTGTTTAATAGTCTCCAAAGGATAAAATCCCATAGGCTGATTATTCATAAGACTGACATAGAACTCTAATGGATAATGAGTTTTTAACCACGCTGACTGGTACGCTGAAACAGCAAAAGCATGGGAGTGAGACTCCGGAAACATATACTGCCCGTTTATTTTAGAAAATATTTTGTAAGCTATCTCTTCTGAAACCCCATTTTTAATGGCACCTTTTACAAATTTCTGCCAGTAAACTTTAATAAGACCCTCATTATTAGTTTTAGCAAATCCTCTCCGCATCTCATCTGATTCAGCCTGACTTATTCCTGATATATCTGATATTAGCTGTACTACCTGTTCCTGCCACACAATAATTCCACAAGTCCGCTCAAGAGCACGTTGTTCTAGATGATGATCATATTGCCACGGTATTCCATGTTTATAGCGCTCCACAAATTGTGAAACTGAATTACCCTGCACACCTACTCCAGGTCTTATTAAAGCAACTTGATAAGCAAGGTCATTTAAACTTCTTGATAGAAGACGTTGGCCCATCTTTAACTGCGCAGGTGATTGGAGAAGGAAAACACCTTTTGATAAACCTGTGTTTATCATGTCAAAAACCTCATTATCTTTTGGATCTACTTGGCTAATATCAACTAACTTACCTGTTGTATCTCGAATTAAAGATATGGATTCATCTATTTGATCCAAAACAGGAAGAGAGAGTATGTCTATTTTTGCAAACCCTGCATCAGCAATACTATCTTTATCCCAATCAATGATGTATCTACCTTCGAGTGCACTCTTTCTAAAAGGGACCATATCTGAAATGGGAGAAGAACTTAGAATCATTCCCCCTACATGCTGACCCAAAGTCTTGGGAGCATCTTTAAGCTGAGAGGCAAGAGAAATAATATTTTTCCATTCTGGTAAATCAACGACATTTTTAAATTCTGGAATAGACAACATCTCATCTTTTAAAGAGGTAGGATCTGAATTATGAATTTTTTTTGAAAGATTGCTGATATCTCCATCTGGTATTCCAAAAACTTTACCTAAATCTTTCAAAATTCCCTTTAGTTTATACCTAGTTATCATACCTGTGAGCACTGCAAACTGGGGTCCAAAATACTCATGGATTCTAGGTATTAATTTTTCTCTTATTGACCTAGGAAAATCTATATCTATATCAGGTAATGTTTTTAAATCCTCTGGCATAAATCTCTCTAATGTTAAGTTGTATAGTAGAGGGTCGACATGAGATATACCTATTAAATATCCAGTTAGCATGGCAACCGAAGATCCTCTACCTCTTCCAGGTGACCTAATTTCTATAGGTTCCTCTGAATCCAACTTACCCATATCAACACTTATTTCTCGCGCTATAAGAACGATTTCCCGGTATAAAAGCATGAAGCCTGCTAAGTTATGTTTTTTTATAAGTCTCAACTCCTCTCTCAATCTATTGTCTACAGAATTGTTCACCTCGCCATAGCGTCTTTGCGCAGCTTCATAACAAAGGTGACTAAGGTACGTAAAAGGAGTAAATCCATCTGGAACACTGGGTGATGGTAGTTCATAACCAAGATCAGAAGACAAATTGAACTCACACATATCAGATATAGCGAGTGTATTTGTAAGGGCCTTGGGTATAGATTTAAATAACCGTTGCATTTGTGATTCTGATTTTAAATAAAACTCGGAATTTATCTTAAGAAGGTGGATTAATTTATCTAAATTCGTATTACTTCTAATTGAAGTGAGCGCATTTTGTAACTTGTATCTATCAGCAATATGGTAATGAACATTGTTCGTTGCAACTAACGGAAGTTTCATATCTGACCCTATAGAAATTAACGAATTTATACGATTAGAATCGCCATACATAAAATTACGATTTAACTCTATATAGATGGAATCATCTTCAAAATACTCCCTGTATTTATTAAGCACAATTTTTGCTCTTTCTATTTTGTGTTCTTTAATAGCATTTGAGATTAGGCCATTCTGTGCGCCAGTGAGTAGTATGATTCCAGAGGCATATTCAGGTATATGAATAGGATCTAACCTAGGTTCCCTACGATCCGATCCATTAGCTAAAGTGAGTAATCGTGATATGTTGGAATATCCGATCCTGTTTTTAGCTAGTAAAACTATATGAGAATTATCCTCAAGAATTATTTCAGCACCCGTTATAGGTTTTATCCCGAAATGATCAGATTGCCTAGAGAATTCTAGAGCCCCACACATGTTGTAATCCGTAAGAGCCATCGCAGAATAGGATAGTTCATAAGCTCTAGTAAGGAGTTCATCTATATGAGAAGCCCCTTCACCAAAAGAGTAAAAACTATGCGCATGTAGTTCCACATATTTAGAGCTAACGTACATCAGTAGTTTTGACGATACCAACGTTTTCCAACACTATCTTTAAATATCGTCATAATCTTATGGTCAGGTGTACTGATACTATAATAAGTACGACTAATCGGATCCGGGATCCACCATAAGTCAATCTTCCAGATGTCTAAAACTTTAACTTTTAGATTATCTCCGTTAGATAAAGATAGAAATTTAGGAATATTATTTAGTTCTTGAACTGTGATTTTTTGAGGTAGATTAATAGACATAACAGAAAATTTTGTATCAGGATCTATAGAAATCTGTAGTGCCCTTCGCTCAGGAACCGGATGCTCTGCATTCACAGTAAGAAGCTTGTAAAGAGAATTCTTGGCAGGTATTTTCTTGCGAATGTGACGGTCTACTTTAACCAGCTGATCTCTCCTTTCATCAAGGTGATCGCGAATTTCTTTGAAAGCACGATACTGAATACCGTGCTCTCCAACAAAATCTGAAATTGTAATCGAGATATCTTCAACTGATCCGGGCAATTCCAAATCTTCTAGCTCTGATCTAAGTAATAAACATAAGTCACTGGAATTACCAAGCGGCCTTTTTAAAATCAGCCTCTTGGCCCAAACCTGAGATCCAACAAGTTCAAGCAAAATAGATATTTTTCTAACATATTTACTTTTCAAAACAGGTCGCATAAAAGCCCTCTGTACCAAAAATTCTAACGTTGTAAAAAGAACCGAAAGAGAATCAGAAGGAAATGGTAAAGATACGTGCTCAGTTATATCTTGAGCAGGTTTATTAAAAGAAATGTAATCACTATTTTCAGCGCGAGACAGCGATAAGGCTCTACAACCCTCATCTCCAAATTTAGAATAGATCAATCCATAATCTTGAGCCGCTATATCACCAATTGTATTCATACCAAATTTATGAAAACTAATAATGGTACTTCTTTTGACAGGTAATATATCCACACTAAAAGTAGCTAAGAAAGAATCAATATTTTTCAATATTTTTGTAGACCCGCCGGGGGTAGAAGAAAAAGCTGCGGCATATGCAGAAAATTTATTTACAGATATCCCAAATCTTGGTTCTAGAAAATATGGAATCGAGTCCAATATATGAGTAACTAATTTAGCTTCGCCTCCATACATTTCACTCAACCCATGCATATTTATATAAATAATCCCCAAATTTGATCTCTCAATTTTTGGAGTTATTCGTGCAATATTTGATATGACTGAAGCGAAGATTTGTTCATAATTTTTACGATCAAATTCAAATCTTACGGAATCTGGATATCTGGACAATGCAGATGAAAGTGGAATTCCTTTTGAAATATTCTTTATAGTTTTAGAAAAATCCTCAACTACAGGTAATTTAGAAGCTTCGCGAGAATACAAAATAACCTCACTGTCAGAGAGTTCAGGGTTTTTATTAATCTCTGACTTAACCCCAAAATGAGTTATTAAAAGACATCCGATTTTAGAATTTCTGTTAGACATATTTTTAAATTGATTTTTTATATACTAATAAAGCTAAGGGTATGATTATAATAGAACTTATGTTCTGTTTTCAATATTAAAATAATAAGCTACTTTTGCGTATTTCAACAAAAT
>DTSF01000332.1 GCA_012965485.1 Dehalococcoidia bacterium | reverse complement strand
TCTGAATGGGCCACCCCCTAATATAAAGGGCTAAATAATTTAGTTTGATGAGGTATAGTGCTAAAAAAATATATTCGATGCGGAGGTATTATTATGATTTTCCATATCAGCGCACAACATGACCACAGTACTTGCACTAGAGTTTTGCATGGGCCAGAGGCTGTGAAAACAGGACAGGTTTGGGTTGAAGGCAACGATTCTGTAAAAGTTATAGGAGCATGGGGCTACCCGGTTTCTCACCGCAGTTTTGCGGTCGTTGAGGCAGACACTTTTGATGATGTAGCGTCACTATTCGAGTTTCATCTAGCTATGGGACCCGTGGAGGTTTTACCTGTCAACGATAACGTTCAGCGCCGAAAGGATTTGGGGTATTGGGGGCAGAGATAAATTTCTAATCCCCTCAGAGCTGGGCTTGGTGTTGTAAGTCCAGCTCAACCATAAGTTGGTTCAAAAGGAACTTGTCGTTTTGGCCAAGAATTTCAGAACCGTTTGGCTCAGATAACCTTTCCATATTGCTACTTGATACCGCAAACACGGACTTGGGAAAGAAGTTCACATCTGGTGTGAATCAATCCTTGGGTTGAATCCTAACTTCAACATTGCCGGCCCTTTCCTCCTGGAGAAGGTGGTACACCCTATAATTCAGATTAGCCCATTCCTTCCTGTTTACAGCTGCAGTCATGTCGTTGTATGTACCAGTCGCTATCTGAAGAGGTACGTTAAGTTCACGTCCCAATTCCAACGCCAATGCCATATCCTTTCTAGAGATAGGGAAAGTTGATTCAGACCCCGTACCACCGTCAAATTTACCCTGCAAATACGTATCCGGCATAGATACATTAAGGATTCGTCCGCTGCCACCGGCACCATTTCTTATGCACTGCATGAGTGTCTCCGCAGGCACTCCCGCTTTTACACCAAGGGTGAGTGATTCAACTAATAAACGTTCCAAGCCATATTGGAACATGTTATTTGCCAATTTACAGATCGTTGCAGAGCCTATTTCGCCCGTGTACGTAACCTTATTACCAAAGGATTCAAAGATTGGTTTGAGCTTCATATAAATGCTCTCATCCCCACCTACCATTATTGATAGGACCCCGTTCAACGTCACACCGTTTTCATCCGACCGACGTCCACTTACAGGGGCATCCAATATTGATGCTTCCTTCGAAGCAAATGTCTCATGTAGCCGTCTCATCAGTTCAGGAGAGCTAGTACTTAGGTCGGCCCAGACTGAGTCACTGGTAATACCGTCAATTATTCCATCTTCGCCAGTAGCAACAGCTTCAACTTCAGTGGGACCTGGTAAAGAAGTAAATATTATGTCGCTTTTTTGTGCCAGCTCCTTAGGAGTATCTGCCCATGTAGCCCCTAGTTCCAATGCAGGTAAAGCAGCTTCTCTGTTTATATCGTGCACAGTTACGTTGTAGTTCTTTTGTATTAAAGCAAGGCACATATGCTGTCCCATATTGCCAAGACCGATAAACCCGATATTTATTTCATCCATTTATTGTTACTCCTTTGCGATCAGATACAATGCGTCCCAAATGGGTACACGATACCACCTAGTAGAGATGCTCTGACTAACGAAGTCAGGGCCGGTTAACATTTACACTGAGGGAGTCTGACATGAACTCAAGCAATAGACCCGTAGCAGTTGTCATAGGAGCCACATCCAAATGGCAATCTGACGGACGGAATACAAGGTTGGTTCATGGTGACAATCTTGACGATAGTGATTTACCGGTAGGGGTTCGTTGGGGTGTAGGGGGCGCCATAGCGCAAAAATTCGCTCAGGAAGGTTTCTTCGTAGTGCTAACCACCCGTACGGCGTCAAATGCTTCTAAACTTCAAGAGGCTATCGTTGACCAGGGTGGCGAAAGCATGATTGTCGAACTAGATTTGGTATCGAGCGACTCGATATCAACTGCATTTTCCCAAATACGGGAACAGGCCGGAGACCCTGAAGTTCTAATCTACAACGCAGGCTATCTTGAAGGTCGGGACCTTCCACCTGAAAAAGAATTGCTTGAACATATTCCACTCGAAATGCTTGAGACCGCGCAACACATCTCAGTTCGCGGGCCATTTTTAGTAGCTAAAGAAGTAATGCCAGCAATGCGAGAAAGAGGTCAAGGTTCCTTCCTGTTTTCCAATAATGCTCAATCACTGCGTGGTAGAAAACGAATGACGGGGCAGTCACTTTATTACCCTCGAGTGATGATGCGCACTTTAGCTCAAGTCCTCACTGAAGAGTATTCAGAATTTGGAGTTCATGTAGCCAATGTAGTCATTGACGGTACTATCGACTCTCCAGGGACAAGAGCCATGCCAAGATCTCAGCAAAACCCTGAATTGATAATAAATCCTGTCAAGATCGCCGAAGCTTTTTACTACCTTCATACCCAGGATAAATCGTGTTGGACTCATGAACTCCAGCTCACCCCATATCCTACCAAGCCAAGTTTCTAGAAACTGAATCTATCTGATTTCATCACATCTATTTACACCACGTGAGTAACAGTTTGAGACTTTAATACCCAAATTTCATGCATCCCCCAAAGCTTGCTTCACATACACCGATAGCGGCCAAATTTCTCGCCAGGGTTAATAGGTTTGTCATCAGATGCTACCAAGAAAATGTCGGTGAAATTGAGGTCTACATGGCTAATCCAGGTAGGCTGGGGGAATTGTTGTTACCAGGTGCGGACCTTCTTATTGAGAAGGTGGATGATGACGCTTCCAGAAAACTACGTTACTCCGCCAGTGCTGTGCTGACTGATAATTCGTACATAGGGCTAAACACTCAACAAACTAATACCTTAGCTAGATATTTATTGAAGAAAAAACTCATTCCCACCCTTGAAAAATCAGAGATTGTGAGTGAAGAATTTCATGTAGGTAAGAATCGTTTTGATTTTCTTATGCAGGAAAACGACCAGAAATTCCTGCTAGAAGTCAAATCGGTCACTTTAAGTTCCAATGGTATCTCGATGTTTCCAGATGCAATTACAAAAAGAGGGACTCGGCACTTAAACGAATTATCACAACTAAATCAATCGGGAATTAAGTCCACCGTATTATTTATTTCTCAAGGGTCAGGTGATGATATATTTATGCCGGATTACCACACAGATCTGGTATTTTCGCAGACCTTATTATCTTTAAAAGATTACCTCAGCATCATTCCAATTGAAATTAAGTGGAAGTCCAATCTTGAGTTAAGTGACCGTGTAAAACTGCTTGAAATACCTTGGACATTCCTTGATACCAGGATGGCAGATACTGGAGCGTACATTTTGGTAATGCATATATCGGAAACTCAAGCTATTTCAATCGGTTCAATCGGAACAGTAAAAATAACCCCCGGGTACTATCTTTACGTGGGATCCGGAATGAACGGTCTATCCGCAAGAGTAACTCGGCACCTCCGCAAAAGAAAGAGGCTTCACTGGCACGTGGATTTTCTTCGCCAGATAGCAGGTACCGTGAAAGCTTATCCAATCCGAACGCCCCACAACATAGAAACACCATTGGTAGTTGCTCTGGAAAAAATATTCGCTCCTAGCATTCCTGGATTTGGCGCCTCTGACTCTAGCCAAGCAACACACTTATTTTATAGTTCATCAGATCCGTACCTATCTAAATCCTTTCAACTGCTACTTAGTAGCTTTCGATTTAGCAGGCCCCATTTTCACGAGGTATAAAGAACCCGTCTGCTTCACCTATCTAATATCAGTGCATCGGACTTATCTTCTTTCCAAGGCAGACAACTCTACTGCCTTGCAAAACTGCGCAACTTTCAATATAAGAAGTAGTTCCTAGGTCAGTGATTTGAGTTGGTATCTCACGATATCTCCATGTGAGAGAGCATTGAATGATTTATTATAGAAGCTGTGAAAAATGTGGAGGATATATGCTGATCCGAAACGAGATATACAGTAATCTTAGGTTTTGCCTCCACTGTGATTTTTGTGGTGGTATTTCAAATACAGGAGGAAATCATGCCTTTTTATGAAAGAGGACCGGTCAGTATCTTCTATGAAGAGGTTGGGTCTGGATTTCCCTTAATGATTATCCCCGGAGGAGGTCTTAATTCCTCGATCGCTTCCTTAGATACCTCTGTTCCATTCAATCCAATGAATACGTATAAAAATGACTTTCGTTGTATCGCTGCTGATTTGAGAAATGCCGATTCTGGCCAGTCCAGTGGACCACTGGAAATCGATCGGCCATGGGATGCTTACTCAGACGACCAACTAGGCCTTATGGATCATCTTGGTATTCAGGAATTCTTGGTGATGGGATTTTGCATTGGGGGACCTATGATTCACAACCTCTTAAGATTGGCCCCGGGCCGAATCCCTGCCGCTGCCTTAATGCAACCAAGTGGATTTACTTCCGAGCATCCAGATATTTTCTATCAAACCAACACTGAACGCTGGGGGCCACCTCTATGCGAAATGGCTCCAGACATTACCATGGATAAGGTTCATGATTTTCTCACAAATATGTACACCAACCGCGCCGACTTTGTGTTCACAGTCTCACGTGATTTTGTCCGGTCACTTCAAACACCGCTTTTGATAGCTCCTGATAATATTCCTGCTCACCCTTATGAAACTGCTATGGAAGTAGCAGAACTAGCTCCTAATGCAGAAACAACGATTTTCCCGTGGAAAGATACTCCAAAGAATATAGATGAAGCTGTAAAACACGCTCGTAGGTTCCTTAAGAAACACGAACCAGATATAAGTCCGTAGTTTGCTCTAAACGACACACATCACCTTACCGTCAGCCACCTCAACCAAGATATGCACAGAGAATCTTCAGAGAAGTTGAATGCAGTCCTAGAAGGCTAACCTTTCAAAAAAGGACCCACGAATTTAGCTGTTGCCTCTTCAACTATGTGAAGCTGGCCTAAGTTTAGGATTGCTGCCCGGCCATCATCTCTCTGGCCATCGCTGCCATCCTCTCTTCATGCATTACTGGGTTGATGTCGAATTCCTGTTTATAAGGAAACGAGTTTGCCCATAACGGTATTCGTGAACTATCTTCGGTTTCCAAAAGTATGTACGACACATGCTTGGGAGCGGCGCTAACCATAAAATGGACCTTAATCCCCAGTTCGGTAGCCAGGTCACCGGAGCCTTCGATAGCTTCCAGCATAGGGGGCATCAACTCTCGGTTGTAGCCAGGGCAGTTGTCGGCGGAATGGGTTGCGGTTACATGGAATAGCATATTTTTCCTCCAATCTATCTTTAACAGACTATAATGTATGAAAGGTTTTAAGTATTCCAAAAGCAGCGCAGGCAGAACTCGAGTCTCCAGCGGTAAGTACACTCAATCTTGTCCACAAAACGGAGGGACGATTATGGCCAGATCCAAACCAAAGCGGGAAAAACGAGAGGAAACGACGGCGGAATTCGTGAAACGTCTTAATGAGAATAAAAAATCGAGTAAGCGTAACGGATTGAAGAGGCGAACCGGTCATCATCATCGCTGAGAAATATATCTTCCCGTTTTACTTATCCAGACCTCGCTGAAGGCCTCGCAACATTCCCACTTGGCCTAGATGCTGAATCTCTTCTTGAATCAATTGGCGGAACATCCGTTGGATTGTGAATTCCGCAAATGGACTGGCTGACGATGACTCAGGAAAAGGTGACCTACCAGGAGCCTTTTCTAGCTCCCCCGGGCCGATGTTTACTAGATATTTTTGAGTTTCTGACCTTACGGCCTCAAAGTATGACTTCAGTTCATCCATCGTCAGTATTGGGAAATCTTCCAGTTCCTTGGGTTTATATCTGGCCACTGGTTGCTTTTCATCCATGCCAAGTTTGTCGAACCACCGTCCCTCAACCCAAAGGTCGGATTTGCCCTGGCAGAACAGCTGAAACCAGCGGTCTTCAACCCTGGCAGTGTGCCATACGATAAAGGCGATGGAATTAGCGGAACTGTTTGGACGCCAGTTGAGCTCCTCGGTAGTCAGCCCATCCAAGTATGTATACAGTCGGCTGTGGTATTCCTCCAACATTTCAGTTGCGAACTCTAGTAACTCCATTGAACCCTCCGAAAGGTTGCTATTTCTTGGCATGATAATCATTCTAATATTGCCGAGAGTACTAGTTCAAACCGGAGATAAATTTATGCCGATCCCTTTTATCTAGCTACTCAATCAGTTGCTAGGCTTAGCATAGTCATAGTATCAATATCCATTATGTGGGCAGGCCATAAGTTATCGAACCCTGCCTTCTCAGCTTCAACGATTTGGGGGATTTGTTCCTGTAGAGTGCTGGTGACCCGGCACCTCCAATAAGGAGTCCTAATTTCAATGTAAATCTCCTTCTTTAAATCACAAAACTGGCCGGAGCTACACAGCGGGTAAAACCAAATCGTCACCTGTAGCAATTTGCCAACCTCTGATACGGGCAGTCATTTCTCTGATGCGATCTTTTTGGTCGTCGCAATCAAATAAATTGACCTTCTCAAAGGGATCTGAATTCAAATCAAAAAGCTCACACTGGTCTCCTCTGCTGAGGTTTAGTTTCCATCGATCTCCGCTCACGACAGATCTCCACTCAATCTGGGACATGGAATTCACCGTATCATCGCCCAAATTAACCGTTGGTAACCCACCGTGCCACTGCATAAACACATCTTTAGCATGGAGGTCAGATCCTTTCAAAATATCTCCTAAAACAGTACTACCTTGCAGATGT